>JAITMU010000015.1 GCA_031277195.1 Gallionellaceae bacterium
CTCAACGAAGTGTTCGTGCCGCTGCTGCAAAAACAGTTTCCCGAAATCGCGGATTTTTATTTGCCGCCGGAAGGATGCAGCTATCGCATGGCGGTGGTTAGCATCAAAAAACAATACGCCGGACACGCCAAGCGCGTGATGTTCGGCATCTGGAGTTTTCTGCGCCAGTTCATGTACACCAAGTTCATCGTCGTGGTGGATGACGATGTTGATGTGCGCGATTGGAAGGAAGTCATCTGGGCAATCACCACGCGCGTGGATCCGGTGCGCGACACGCTGCTGGTGGAAAACACGCCGATCGACTATCTCGATTTCGCCAGCCCCGTCTCCGGCCTCGGCGGCAAAATGGGGCTGGATGCCACCAACAAATGGCCGGGCGAAACGCAACGCGAATGGGGAAGGACGATTGCGATGTCTGCTGAGGTGAAGGCGAAGGTTGACGCCATGTGGGGGGAGTTGGGATTGTAAAACTCATCCGCCGTACCCGCCTTTACTCCCTCTCCCTCCGGGAGAGGGCGGGGGTGAGGGAACCCGCGCTGATGTATGCGCTGACCGCTCCCTCACCCTAACCCTCTCCCAGAGGGAGAGGGAATAGCTCGCTGTCATTCCCTCGCAAGACAAAAACGACCAATTTTTCAACACAAGGAAAACACGCATGACCATCAAAGCCATCATTTTCGACGTGGACGGCACGCTTGCCGATACCGAGGACGCGCACCGCATTGCTTTCAACAAGGCGTTCGCCGACAACAACCTCGACTGGAACTGGGATGTCGATCTGTACGACAAGCTGCTCAAAGTCACCGGTGGCAAGGAGCGCATCAAGCATTTCGTCGAAAGCTACCGCCCCGATTTCGTCAAACCCGCCGACTACGACGGCTTCGTCAAACATCTACACCTGACCAAAACCGGCTACTACACCGCCATGCTCGCCGACGGCCTCATCCCGCTGCGCCCCGGCATCAAGCAGTTGATCGACGACGCGGGCGCCGCCGGTTTGCAACTCGCCATCGCCACCACCACCTCGCCGGAAAATGTCTCCGCGCTGCTTGAAATCGGCCTGGGCAAAGACTGGAACAGCCGCTTCGCCAGCGTCGGTTGCGGCGACATCGTGCCGCACAAAAAACCCGCGCCGGATATTTACGATTGGGTGCTGAACGACCTCGGTCTCGCCGCCGCCGATTGCATCGCGCTGGAGGATTCCAACAACGGCCTGCGCTCCAGCCTGGCGGCGGGCATCCGCACTTACATCACCGTCAACCCCTACACGCGCAATCAGGATTTCACCGGCGCTGCCGCCGTGTTTGAGGATTTGGAAAATGTCACGCTGGCACAACTCTTGGACGAATGACCGTAGGCTGGGATGAAATCCCAGCATTTTTCACCGCCCAAAGCTGGGATTTCATCCCAGCCTACGAATTTTCGAGGGGGTGAAGTTGGGACGGCTCTTGAGTTGTAGTAGGATACGTTTCCCGTGGGGGGTGTAGCTCAGTTGGGAGAGCGTCTGGTTCGCAATCAGAAGGTCGTCAGTTCGATCCTGATCACCTCCACCACTCAAAAAAGGCCAACACCCGTTGGCCTTTTGCTTTATCGCGCGGGGAAGCGCACCGTTACGCTCAAACCGCCTTGCGTCGCCCGACTGAAGGTGACGTTCGCTCGGTGGATTTCTGCGATGCGTTGCACGATCGACAACCCCAGGCCGACGCCATCGGCTGCGCCGGGATCGAGGCGGTGGAAGCGTTGCCCGAGTCGCGCGATCCATTCGTCCGGCACGCCCGCGCCGCTGTCTGAAACGTCCAGTTCGGTTTGTCCCGCTACGGTTCGCAGCGTCACTTCCACGCGACCGCCTTGCGGGGTGTAGCGAATGGCGTTGTCCAGCAGGTTGCGCAACAGGATGTGCAGCATGTCAGCGAAGCCTCGCAACGTAACATTGGTTTGCGCATCCAGGCCGATCTCGATATTTCTGGCGACGGCGGCAACACCCAGTTCCGCGCAAACGTCCTGTGCGAGCGCATTCAGATTCAAGTCTTCCATCGCCAGCGTGGCGGAAGCGTTATCCAGTCTGGACAATGTGAGCAACTGGCCGACCAGATGCCCCATCCGTTCCGCGCCCTGCACGGCTTTGTTCAAACTCTCGTTGCGCTCGCCCGCGTTGTCGGCGAGTTGCGCTGCTTGTATCTGCGCTTGCAATGCGGCGAGCGGCGTGCGCAGTTCATGCGATGCGTCGGCGGTGAAACGTCGCTCGTTTTCCATTGCCTTGTCGATGCGCTGCAACAAATCGTTCAGCGCTTTGACGACGGGCGTGATTTCCTTTGGTTCGTCGTTCAGCGAAACCGGACTGAGCCGTTCCGGCGCAAGGCCGCGCAGCACGTTGGCAAGCTGACGCAGCGGACGCAAGCCGAAGCGTATCGCCAGCAGCAAAAACGCCATCAGAACCGGCACGCCGCACAGCAACGGGAAAATGCTGCGCCAGGCCACTTCCTGCGCCATTTCTTCCAGCACGCTGCTGTCCTGGCCGACCAGCACATCCAGGCCGTGTTCCTCATCGCGCTGGCGGTAATAGCGCCAGCTCTCTCCGCGCCAGGTGCCCGCGCTGAATCCTTCTGCAGGCATCTTCGCATCGGCCATGCCCTCCGCGCCTTCGGAATGCAACAACAAACGAGGCTGCCCGTTGCCCGTGCGCCACACCTGAAATGCGAGCATCCATTGGTGATGATGACGATAGATGTAATCCGGCGCTTGTCCGTCTGGGCGCTCGCCGCGGTCGATTTGCGCGGCGATGGAAAGCAAGCCTTGGGCAAAATGCGTAAGCTGCGCATCGAAAATTTCTTCGGTCTCGTGCTCGGCGCTTTTGAGAATCGCATAGCCGGTCGCCAGACTGAACAGCGACACGATGGCAAGCGCCAGCAAGATGAGGCGCATTTGCAAAGAGGTCTGGCGGAAATTCACTCCTTTGCTCCCACGATGTAGCCGATGCCGCGCAGGGTGCGGATGAAGTCGCTGCCGACTTTGCGCCGCAGGTGGTGAATAAACACTTCGACCGTGTTGCTGTCCGCGCCGTCGCTCCAGCCGTAGAGACCCTGCTCAAGCTGGGATCGGGTCAACACGCGACCGGCGTTTTGCATCAGCATTTCGAGCACGGCAAATTCCTTTGCGGAAAGTTGAACGATGCGATCATCGCACCAGGCCTGTTTGGATGAGGGATCAATCCGCACCGCGCCAATCTGGATATGCGGGATGGCGCGACCAGCGGAGCGGCGGATCAGCGCATGCAGGCGGGCAGCGAGTTCTTCCATGTCCACGGGCTTGACAACATAGTCATCCGCGCCCGCATAGAATCCCTTCAGCTTGTCAGTTTTGGTGTCGCGCGCCGTCAGCACCAGCACCGGCGTCTGCGTGCCTTTGTTCCGCACCGATTGCAGCAGCGCCAAACCATCCTGCATCGGCAAACCGAGATCCAGCACCACGGCGGCATATTCTTCGCCGCTGGTCAGCGCGTTCTCGCCCTGCCTGCCGTCACGCATCCAGTCAACGACGAAGCCCAAATGACCCAGACTTTTCCGGATGCCGTCGCCCAACAAGGCGTCATCTTCCACCAGCAAGATTCTCACGTGTCACTCCCATACATTTGATGCCCGCCATTAGGCGCTCGCTGCATTAAGAGTTACTTAATCCTTGCTCACCACAATGCAACCGTCTCGTTCATTGATGAAAGAAATTTAATCATGGCCTATACGACCGCAACAAAAATCTGTCTGATTGCATTGATTCTTTCGGCAATGCCTGCCGCTTTCGCTGACACGCCATCCAGTTTGGCGGCAGGATATGCGGCAGATGCCGCAAAGGCAAGCCCGGATTTCACTCCGTCTGCGCAGCGCGGTCAGACGCTGTTCACAAAGAGCTGGGGCGTGTCCCAAAAAATGCCGGGCTGCACCGCCTGCCACGGCAACGATCCGAAAGTCGGCGGCAAGCATGTCGTTACCGGAAAACGTATTGATCCGCTCGCGCCCTCGACAAATCCTGAGCGATTCACCAGCCTGAAAAAAGTCGAAAAATGGTTCAAGCGCAACTGCACCGAAGTTATCGGACGCGAGTGCAGCGCCGCCGAAAAAGCAGATGTTATCCAGTTCATCTCGCAAGGGAGCTGACCATGAAACCTGCTTCATTTGCCGGGGTGATTCTGCTCCTGATGAGTTGCAGCGCCTTGTCCGACACGCTGCCCGTGCCGACCAACGCGCTGTACCCGGAGGAGTGCGGCGGCTGCCATGTGGCGTATCCGCCCAAGCTGCTGACCGGCGACAACTGGCAACAAATCATGAACGGGCTGGATCGGCACTTCGGCTCAGATGCGTCAATCGACGCACAAAGCAAACAGGAAATTACCGCGTTCCTGCTGCGCCATGCCAGCAGTGATCCGCGACACCGCGCGACAAGTTTGCGTATCCACGACACGCCCTGGTTCATCAAAAAACACCATCGGCTGAAACCGAGAGCCTATACCAATGCCTCCGTAAAAAGCCCGGCAAACTGCACTGCCTGCCACGCGCAGGCGGAACAGGGCGTCTGGCATTCGCCGCCCCATTCACGCATGCGCACCTTCATGGATTATTTCACCAATGATGACGACTGAAACGCACCTCATGAAACCGGTGCGCGTGTGGGATCTGCCCACGCGCGTTGGACACTGGCTGCTGGCTTGCACATTTTTCCTGTCGTATCTGACCGGAGATAGCGAGGAATGGCGATTGGTGCACGCGATCGCCGGATTCGCGCTGGCGGGCATTCTGGTATTCCGCGCGTACTGGGGATTTGCCGGCACGCGCTACGCGCGTTTCCGTTCATTTCTGTTCGCGCCGCGCATCGCGCTCGCTTATCTGCGCGGTCTGTTGAAACACAATTCTGCGCGCTGGATCGGACACAATCCTGTCGGCAGCTATGCGATTCATGCCTTGTTGCTGCTGGGCGTTGTCGTTGCCGCAAGCGGCATCGCCATCTGGTTTAACTTTGACGACGATTGGGTGGAAGAAATTCACGAACTGTCATCCAGCGTCATGCTGGCTGTCGTCGGCATGCATGTGGTCGGCGTAATCGTGAGCAGCGTGCTGCACCGCGAGAACCTGATCCGCAGCATGATCAACGGACGCAAAGCTGGCTTGCCTGGCGACGGGATTGATTCCAATCGCGCTTATGGATTGCTTTTGTTGTTTGCGGCAATGGTTGGCGGTGTTGCGCTTGCGTTCCTGCCTGCTTGAGCGACGCTGCCAAAGCCGGTTTGGTGGCTATCGGATATTGCCAAGCTCGGTTCTCAGCGCATCGCGATTTTTTTCGTGCAGCTTTAACTCGTCGCGCAATGCGGTGGTGTCCTGACCTTTGGCTTGCGCTTGTTCCAGATTGAAGCGCGTTTCACTCAACAATCTTTCTTCGTGCGCCAATTCGTTTTCCAGTATTTGCCGCCGCATGTTGTCGCGGTTTTTCTGCGTGCCGTTGTCCACCTTCGGGAAGTTGGGCGGGCTGATTTTTTCAGGCGCGCGGGGCGATGAAGGTGACGGCGGCAAATGGAGTTTTGTCGCGCCGCGGATGGGGGCGCTGGAGTAGGTGGTGTGACCGTTGGGGTCGGTGTATTTGTAGATGTCGGCTTGGGCGGGAGTTAGCCACGCGAAAAAAGTTAGTAGGGATGCGAGGGACACCCATCCCCACCCGAACCCTCCCCTTGAAGGGGAGGGGAGTCCCGCGCTTCGTTTTTCCATTCCCTCCCCTTCAAGGGGAGGGTTAGGGTGGGGATGGGTTTCTTTCAACCCCGACACTCCCCGCTCCACATCACAAGCTGTAGTACATGTCATATTCAACCGGATGCGTCGTCATGCGGAAGCGGGTGACTTCTTCCATCTTCAGCTCGATGTACGCATCTATCATTTCGTTGCTGAATACGCCGCCGCGCGTCAAAAATTCGCGATCCTTGTCCAGATATTCCAGCGCCTGTTCCAGACTGGAGCAAACAGTCGGAATGTTCGCATCTTCTTCCGGCGGCAGGTCGTACAAATTTTTATCCGCGGGATCGCCGGGATGTATTTTGTTTTGCACGCCGTCCAGCCCCGCCATCATCAGCGCCGCAAACGTCAGATAAGGATTCGCTGTCGGGTCAGGAAAGCGCACTTCGATGCGGCGCGCTTTGTCGGATTGCACATACGGCACGCGAATCGAGGCCGAGCGGTTGCTTGCGGAATATGCCAGCTTCACCGGCGCTTCAAATCCTGGCACCAGGCGCTTGTAAGAGTTGGTACCCGGATTGGTGATCGCATTCAGCGCGCGCGCGTGCTTGATGATGCCGCCGATGTAATACAGCGCGAACTCGGACAGACCGGCGTAGCCGTTGCCCGCAAACAGATTCTTGCCGTTCTTCCAGATGGATTGATGCACATGCATGCCGGAGCCATTGTCGCCGACGATGGGTTTGGGCATGAAGGTCGCCGTTTTGCCGTATTGATGCGCGACGTTGTGCACCACGTATTTCAGAATCTGCGTCCAGTCGGCGCGCTTCACCAGCGTGCTGAAACGGGTGCCGATTTCGCATTGGCCTGCGGTCGCCGCTTCGTGGTGATGCACTTCGACCGGCACGCCCGCATCTTCCAGCGCCAGACACATGGCGGCGCGGATGTCGTTCAGGCTGTCCACCGGCGGCACCGGAAAATAGCCGCCCTTGACCGTCGGACGGTGGCCGGTGTTGCCGCCTTCAAATTTTTCGCCGGACGACCAGGCCGCTTCTTCGGAATGAATCTTGCAGAAGCTGCCGGACATGTTCACTTCCCAGGTCACCGAATCGAAAATGAAGAATTCCGGTTCCGGGCCGAAGTAGGCGACATCGCCCAGGCCGGAAGACTTGAGATAGGCTTCGGCGCGGCGGGCGAGGGATCGCGGGTCGCGGTTGTAGCCCTTGCCGTCTGACGGCTCGATCACGTCGCAGGAAAGCACCAGCGTGTTTTCTTCCATGAACGGATCAAGGTAGGCGGAATCGGGATCCGGCATCAGCAGCATGTCGGAGGCTTGCACACCTTTCCAGCCCGCAATCGACGAACCATCGAACGCAAGACCTTGCTCGAACTGCTCGTCGCTGAACATGCTGATCGGTATGCCGACGTGCTGTTCCTTGCCGCGCGTGTCGGTAAAGCGGAAATCCACAAATTTGACTTCGTTTTCCTTTACCAGCTTCAGCACGTCGGCCGCTGTCTTGGACATGACTTTCTTTCCTTGCGTTGAATTAAAGAGGGGAATGGTGAGGGATTTGCAACCCGCGCCAAAGTGCGAATTTTGCCATATTTACGCGGAAATAGAGAGGAAAACCGCGTGTCCGGCGCTTATCCGCTCACATTGCCGACGCAAAGGCTGACTTCACGAAACCAGCGGTCATCTTTGGGCAACGCCGCGCAACGTCGCTGCAATGTCGCCAATCTGGCCTCATCGCACGGTAACGGCAAAAACAATTCCGCATCCACTTTGCCGTCCAGATAGTGCAGCGTGATTCGCGCCGTCGAACGCAGATCATCACCCAGCAATTCGGCGAGATGCGCCAACAGCGCCTCGCGATCCGGCAAAAACACATTGGGTTCATTGCTCAAATCGTCTTCCGGATCGATATGCGCCATCACATCCAGCACCCGATGCTGGCGCAACACCGCCTGCCGCGCCGCCTCGGCGATGAAGTGTCCTTCGGAAACGCTGATTTTCGGATCGACGATAATGTGCGCGTCCACCAGCGCGTTATCCGCCATCTTGCGGGTGCGCAGTTCATGCAACCCGCGCACGCCGGGTGTCGCCAGCAACGTCTCCCGAATCGCCTCCACTTCTTCGGCGGACAAGCCCGTGTCGATCAATTCCGATAACGCCTCAAACGCCAGTTTGCCGCCCATGTACGCGATCATCATGCCAACCACCGCCGCGCCGATCAGGTCGAGGAAGGTATAGCCGAGCAGGTTGCCCGCGATGCCGACAATGACGACCAGCGAGGAAAACGCATCGGAACGCGAGTGCCATGCGTTAGCCACCAGCATTTGCGAACGCACGCGCCTGGCCACCGCCAGGAGATAACGGAACAATCCTTCCTTGGCCGCCAGCGCAAAAATTGCGATTCCGAGCGCCAGCGGATGCACCGGCTGCATCAATTCAGGCTGCTGCAAACGCATACCCGCCGTCACCAGCAAACCGACCCCCAGCGCAAACAAGCCCGCGCCGAGTATCAGCGTCGCCGCCGTTTCCATGCGCGCATGGCCGTAAGGATGTTCGGCGTCTGCGTGGCGATTGCCGTGACGATTGGCGAACAACACGAGGAAATCCGACAGCAAATCGGAGAGGGAATGCAGACCGTCCGCCATCAAGGCCTGCGATTTGGCGAAGAAACCCACCGCCAGTTGCAACACGCTCAACAACAGATTCACCGCCACGCTGACCCAAGTGCTTTTCTGCGCCGCAGCGTAACGCTCCGGGTTGGCGGGTTCAAATTCGGTCGAGCTGTCGGGCGTATTGCTATGACTTTTCATGGTCGTTGGGATAGTATGCTGCAGCACTGGCAGGATAACATTTGCCGCGCAATTTGAGCAGCCAATGACTTCGACTTAACAAGGCAGAATACCCATGAGCACACTCTCCGACATCCTCAACCTCGCGCACGCGCGCGGCAAAGAACTGGGATTGCCCTACCAGGGCGCATTGCAACCGGAAGAAGCCAGCGCGCTGATGCAATCCTCGCCCGCCGCCAAACTGGTGGACGTGCGCACGCGCGCAGAACTGGACTGGGTGGGACGCATTCCAGGCGCAGCGGAAATCGAATGGGCGAGCTATCCGGGCATGCAACCCAATTCGCACTTTCTGACACAACTCCAGCAGATCGCAGGCAATGACGATGTAGTGATGTTCATCTGCCGCAGCGGCGCCCGCTCCCACAACGCCGCCGCACTGGCAACGCAAGCCGGATACGCGCATTGTTATAACGTACTGGCGGGGTTCGAGGGCGACAAGGATGACGCGGATCATCGCGGCACGATCAATGGCTGGCGCAGGGCGGGGTTGCCGTGGAGGCAGAGTTAGTAGGGCGGGGCTTGCCCCGCGCGGTGGAACGCCTACTTGCGCATCGCGCGGAGCAAGTCTCGCCCTACAAAATTGGTTAACGCAATTCACCGAATAACAATGCCTCCCCTTCGTATATTTCTGTTGATCGCTTGTAGCATGGTGTCTCTCTCAGCGGTGGGACAGCGCAATTCAAACGCCGAGGAAAAATGTTTCCGTCTTGACTCTCATGCTGAGGCTCGCACCTGTTTAGAAGCGAGCGAAAAAGAAAGTGCAGTTCTTCTGGGTCGGGCAGAAGTTGCTTTTCGTTCCGCGCTCACACAATGGGATGAAGTGCCTCAAATTCGAGATCAAGCTCTCGCTGCCTTTGATGACTCCATCGTAGCGTTCCGCCACTATCGGAAAACCCAATGCGAAGTTCAAGCATCTTTGGCCGCCGGAGGTAACAGCGCAAATGATCGACGGCTGCTCTGCCTGATTGAATTAAACATGGAGCGAACCTCCCAACTGGAAATCGCCGAAAATTCGTTGGAATAATCCTTCAAGCCTGCGATTTTTTTAGACTGGGAGTCACATATTCAGTTTGTAATTCCCTGCCATTCCCGCGTGTTTTTGGCGGGAATCCAGTGGCTTACTACCCTGAAAAGCAGGGTTGAAATCAAAGGAAAAGACGCTGGATTTCCGCCAAAAACACGCGGGAATAACGATAAAAAATGAGAGCGGCGGAGGAATTAAATGTCAGAAATAAAAAAGCAGCCTTTCGGCTGCTTTTCTTTTGATGCTCACACCACCAATCAATGCCGCAACTGCTGGCGCAATTTTTCGATTGCGCGGAGTTGTTCCACGGCGGCCAGCAATTCGGCTTGCGCTTTGGCGTAGTCCACACCGGCGGCACGATTCTGTATCGCTTCTTCAGCGGCTTTTTTGGCTTCGAGGGCGCGCGCTTCGTCCAGATCGGCACCGCGAATGGCGGTGTCAGCCAGGATGGTGACGACGTTGGGCTGCACTTCCAACATGCCGCCGGAGACGAAGATCAGTTCTTCCTGCTCCTGATCCGGCAGCTTGAGCCGCACCGAGCCGGGGCGGATGCGGGTGAGCAGCGGGGCGTGGCGGGGATAGATTCCCAGTTCGCCCATCTGTCCGGGTGCGATGACGACTTCGGCCAGCCCCGAAAACAGGGATTCCTCAGCGCTCACCACATCGACGTGTACGGTCATGGCCATATCGAATCCTTATTGCAGGGTCTTGGCTTTTTCCACGGCTTCTTCGATGCCGCCGACCATGTAGAACGCTTGTTCCGGCAGGTGGTCGTATTCGCCGTTGACGATGCCCTTGAAGCCCTTGATGGTTTCCTTCAGCGGCACATACTTGCCGGGCGAGCCTGTGAACACTTCGGCAACGTGGAACGGCTGCGACAGGAAACGCTGAATTTTGCGCGCGCGCGCCACGGCCAGCTTGTCTTCCGGCGCGAGTTCGTCCATGCCCAGAATCGCGATGATGTCGCGCAGTTCCTTGTAGCGTTGCAGGGTTTGCTGCACGCCGCGCGCCACTTGGTAATGCTCCTCGCCGACGACTTGCGGGTCGAGCTGGCGGGAAGTGGAATCCAGCGGATCGACCGCAGGGTAAATACCCAGCGAAGCGATGTCGCGCGACAGCACCACGGTGGAATCCAGGTGCAGGAAGGTGGTCGCCGGAGACGGGTCGGTCAAGTCATCCGCAGGCACATACACGGCCTGAATCGAGGTAATCGAACCGACCTTGGTAGAGGTAATGCGCTCTTGCAACTTGCCCATTTCTTCCGCCAGCGTCGGCTGATAACCCACGGCGGAAGGCATACGACCCAACAGCGCGGACACTTCGGTACCGGCCAGGGTGTAACGGTAAATGTTGTCCACGAAGAACAGAATGTCGCGGCCTTCGTCGCGGAATTTTTCCGCCATGGTCAGGCCGGACAGCGCCACGCGCAGACGGTTGCCCGGCGGTTCGTTCATCTGACCGAACACCATCGCCACTTTGTCCAGCACGTTGGAGTCTTTCATTTCGTGATAGAAGTCGTTGCCCTCGCGGGTACGCTCGCCCACGCCTGCGAACACCGACAAGCCGCTGTGCTGCTTGGCGATGTTGTTGATGAGTTCCATCATGTTCACGGTCTTGCCCACGCCCGCGCCACCGAACAGGCCGACCTTACCGCCCTTGGCGAACGGGCAAACCAGGTCAATCACCTTGATGCCGGTTTCCAGCAGGTCAACGGAAGGCGACAGTTCGTCGAAACGCGGCGCTTGCTGGTGAATGGAGCGGCGCTCGTCGGCCTTGACTTCGCCAGCGTCGTCGATCGGGCGACCCAGCACGTCCATGATGCGACCCAGCGTGCCGTGACCGACCGGAACAGAAATCGGGTTGCCGGTGTTGACCACGCCCATGCCGCGGCGCAGGCCGTCGGAGGAGCCCAGCGCAATGGTACGCACCACACCGTCGCCGATCTGTTGCTGCACTTCCAGCGTCAGGCCTTTTTCGGCAACGGAGGTCGCGTCATCCTGCACCAGCAGCGCATCATAAATTTCCGGAATCGCATCGCGCGGAAATTCGACGTCCACCACCGCACCGATACACTGAACAATTTTTCCTTGGCTCATTTCGAGGTTTCCTATTTACGTTGATTCTTCCGCTTTACTCCCTCTCCCTGCTTTGCGGGGAGAGGGTTGGGGTGAGGGGATTTTGTGCTCCTTATCACTCCAAATTCAGGGGCAATTCTTCTTGCCCCTCACCCAAAACCACAACCCCCCAGTGGGGAGAGGGAACAATTAAACCGCCGCCGCGCCTGGACAATTTGGTCTCGCCATAACATTCGCTACGCTCATGTTAGTCTCGCCCGATCGTCCCCGCCCGCGCGGCGTTAAACCGCCGCCGCGCCGCCGACAATCTCCGAAATCTCCTTCGTGATCGCCGCTTGACGCGCCTTGTTGTAAACCAATTTGAGTTCGCCGATGACGTTTTTGGCGTTGTCGGACGCCGCTTTCATCGCCACCATGCGCGCGCTCTGTTCCGAGGCCATGTTTTCGGTGACGGCGTTGTAAACCAGCGATTCAATATAACGCACCAGCAACTCGTCCACGACTTCCCGCGCATCGGGTTCGTAGATGTAATCCCAGGTCGCGCCGGTTTTTTCTTCCAGATTCTCTCCGGGCAGCGGCAGCAACTGCTCTATCGTGGGTTCCTGTTTCATCGTGTTGACGAAACGGTTGTAGGCAATGTGAATGGCGTCGATTTCACCGGCGGTATACGCATCCAGCATGACCTTGACCGCGCCGATCAATTTTTCGACGTGCGGCGTGTCACCCAGTCCGGTCAGATGGGATTTCACATCCGCGCCCATGCGCGACAGGAAACCGTAGCCTTTGTTGCCCACCGGACAGACGGCAATCTTGCTGCCCTGTCCTTCCCATTGCTTCATCTGCCCCACCACCAAACGCAGAATGTTGGTGTTCAAGCCGCCGCACAAGCCTTTGTCGGAGGTGACGACAATCACGCCGACGTTCTTGATGTTGTCACGCTTCACCAAGAAAGGATGCTTGTACTCGGGATTTGCGCGGGACAAATGCGCGGCCACTTGGCGGATTTTTTCCGCATAGGGGCGAGCGGCGCGCATCCGTTCCTGCGCCTTGCGCATTTTGGATGCGGCCACCATTTCCATGGCGCGTGTGATCTTGCGCGTATTTTCAACGCTCTTGATCTTGGCGCGTATTTCCTTGCTGCCTGGCATGAGCTACTCCGGTTTAGTAAGCCGCCGTGGCCTTGAATTCCTCAACCGCCGCCGACAGGGCTTTCTCGTTGTCGGCCGACAGATCCTTGCTGCTCTGGATGGCGTCCAGAACACCCTTGTGCTTGGACTCCAGGAAAGCGAGCAGAGCCGATTCAAACGCCAGCGCCTTTTTCACATCCACGTCGTCGTAGTAGCCCTTGTTCACGGCGAACAGCGTCACCGCCATGTGGGAAACCGACATCGGCGAATATTGCAATTGCTTCATCAGTTCCGTCACCAGACGACCGCGCTCCAACTGCTTGCGGGTGGCTTCGTCCAGATCGGAAGCGAACTGCGCGAACGCCGCCAACTCGCGATATTGCGCCAACGCCAGACGCACACCGCCGCCCAGCTTCTTGATGACTTTGGTTTGCGCTGCGCCGCCGACGCGGGACACCGAAATACCGGCGTTAATCGCGGGACGGATACCGGCGTTGAACAAATCGGTTTCCAGGAAGATCTGACCGTCGGTAATCGAAATCACGTTGGTCGGCACGAAAGCAGACACGTCGCCTGCCGCCGTTTCAATGATGGGCAGCGCGGTCAGCGAACCGGTCTTGCCTTTCACTGCACCATTGGTGAACGCTTCCACATATTCGGCGTTCACGCGCGCGGCGCGCTCCAGCAGACGCGAGTGCAGATAGAACACGTCGCCCGGATAGGCTTCACGACCCGGCGGACGACGCAGCAGCAGCGAAATCTGACGGTAGGCCCAGGCTTGCTTGGTCAAGTCGTCGTAAACGATCAGCGCGTCTTCGCCGCGATCGCGGAAATATTCGCCCATCGTGCAACCCGTGTACGGCGCGAGGAATTGCATCGCGGCGGAATCGGATGCCGTGGCGGCGACGACGATGGTGTATTCCAGCGCGCCGTGTTCTTCCAGTTTGCGCACCACGTTGGCGATGGTCGATGCCTTTTGGCCAACCGCCACGTAGATACAGGTCATGTCCTGACCCTTTTGGTTGATGATGGCGTCCACGGCGACGGCAGTTTTGCCGGTTTGGCGGTCACCAATGATCAGCTCGCGCTGGCCACGGCCAATCGGCACCATGGAGTCAATCGACTTGAGACCGGTCTGCACCGGCTGGTCAACGGATTTACGCGCGATCACGCCGGGAGCGACTTTTTCCACCTTGTCGGTCAATTTGGCGTTGATCGGACCCTTGCCGTCAATCGGCTGACCCAGCGCGTTCACTACACGACCGCGCAGTTCGGGACCGACCGGCACTTCCAGAATGCGGCCGGTGCACTTGACCGTGGCGCCTTCGGTGATGTGCTCGTATTCACCCAGCACCACCGCGCCAACGGAGTCGCGCTCCAGGTTCAGCGCAAGGCCGAAGGTGTTGCCGGGGAATTCCAGCATTTCGCCTTGCATCGCATCGGACAAACCGTGGATGCGAACGATACCGTCCGTCACGCTGACCACGGTGCCTTCGGTGCGCGCCTGGGTCACCGCTTCGAAATTCTCGATGCGGCTGCGGATCAGATCACTAATTTCAGAAGGGTTGAGCTTCATCTGCTTTTCCTTATTTCGATAAATCTGTCATCAAGCCAGCGCGTGCGCCAACTCGGAAAGCCGGGTACGCGCGGAGCCGTCTATCACTTGGTCCCCTGCGCGAATAACGACGCCGCCCAGCAGGCTTTTGTCGATTTCGCAATGCAGCCGGACTTCGCGGCCAGTGCGCGCCTTCATTGCGGCGGCAATTTTTTGTTTCTGCGTGTCGTTGAGATCGAACGCCGAGGTCACGGTGACATCCACATTCTTTTCCGCGTCCGCGCGCAGCATTTCAAACAGCGCGGCGATTTCGGTCAGAATCGTGAGGCGCTGATTTTCCGCCAGCACCCGGATGAAATTCTGCTGCGTCACGTCGAGCTGTTTCCCGCCCAGCGCCAGCATGAGACCCTCGACCTGCTTGCGCGGAACGCGCGGGCTGGTGATGACCTCGCGGACTTCGGCGTTTGCGGCGGCCTCGGCGAGAGACTGCAACATGTCCGACCAGTCCTTCAATTTGCCGGCGCGGCTGGCTTCGTCAAATGCCGCCTGGGCATAGGGACGGGCGATGGTGATAGCTTCAGCCATGGCGATCAGATTTCCGTGACCAGTTTTTCGAGCAGGTCGTTGTGCGCCTTCGCGTCGATTTCACGGCCAAGAATCTTGCCTGCGCCAGCCAGTGCCACGGCGGACACTTGCGTGCGAAGCTGTTCCTTGGCGCGGAAAACTTCCTGTTCAACTTCCGCCTTGGCGGCGGTGACGATGCGCTCGGCTTCCACTCTGGCCTGGCCTTTGGCTTCTTCGACGATTTCGCTCGCGCGCTTGTCGCCTTGCGCGATGATTTCGGCGGCTTTTTCCTTCGCCGCACGCAACTCGTCGGCTGCGCGTTTGGCTGCCAGTTCCAGATCCAGCTTGCCGCGTTCACCGGCGGCAAGGCCGTCAGCGATCTGCTTCTTGCGCGCTTCCAGCGCACCGATAAGCGGCGGCCAGATAAACTTCATGCAGAACCAGACGAACATGGCGAACATGATCGTCTGGCCGAGCAGGGTTGCATTGATATTCATGCAAGAACCTTTTTCAGTTCGTTAAAAACAGTCGCGCGCGTTACGCCACCGCGAACAGAACGTACATGGCCAGACCGACAGCGATCATCGGCACCGCGTCCACCAGACCCATCACGATGAAGAACTGGGTACGCAGCATCGGAATCAGTTCCGGCTGACGCGCAGCGCCTTCCAGAAAACGGCCACCGAGAATACCGATGCCGACCGATGCGCCCAGAGCGCCCAAGCCCATCATCAAAGCGCCAGCGACATAGAGAATTGCTTGTTCCATCTTTTGAGTCTCCTGTTGAAAAATTAAATGAATCCGTTAGTGATGCTTCTGATGCGCCATGTCGAGATAAACGATGGTCAGCGTCATGAAAATGAAAGCCTGCAGGGTGACGATCAGAATGTGGAAGATCGCCCAGGGCAGGGACAGCACCCATTGCGTGTAGAACGGCAGCAACGCAATCAGGATGAAGATCATTTCGCCGGCGTACATGTTGCCGAACAACCGCAGCGCCAGCGAAACCGGCTTGGCGATCAGGTTGACACCTTCCAGAAACAGGTTTACCGGCAAGGCGAATTTGCCAAACGGTTGCAGCGTCAGTTCGCCGAGGAAACCGCCAACGCCCTTGATTTTGATGCTGTAGAAAATGATCAGCGAGAACACGCCGAGCGCCATGCCGATGGTTGCGTTCGGGTCGGTGGACGGCACCAGCTTGAAGAAATGAATGCCAAGCGCGCCGGTGACGGTCGATGCGTAATCAATCGGCACCAGGTCCATCAGGTTCATCAGGAAAATCCAGATGAAAACGGTCAACGCCAGCGGCGCGACCAGCGGACTGCGGCCGGTAAACGAGCCGCGCACGCTGTTGTCGATGAACTCAATGATCCACTCAACGAAATTCTGCGCGCCGCCGGGAACGCCGGAAGTTACTTTTTTCGCAACGCTGCGGAACAGACACAGGAAAAACAGACCCAGCACCAATGAGACCAGAAACGTATCGACGTTGAGCGCCCAGAAACCCATTTCTTTTGCTTCGTCCGCGCTATGCGCGCAATGGACAGCGCCGTCCTTGAAGCCACAAGTCCAGTTTTGCAGGTGGTGCCTGATGTATTCCGTCGAAGTCAGCGCTTCTGTCGTCATTTTACGTTCTCAACTCTCATCCAGATCGGGACCGCCAACCAGGCGGCTTGCCCCCCCAGGAATCCGGCCAGCATCCACAGCGGCGCAAATTCCAGCAACTTGAATCCAATCACCAGCATGACCGCCACCCATATGAATCGCTCAATGGTGGCGCGATACGCCTGGCGCAAATGCCATTCCGCATCGGCGCTTTTTTCGAGACTCCCCTGCTGAAAGCGCCGGGCAAGAAACCAGGCGCTTGCCAGAGCGATGCAGCCGCCATAGGCGACCGACTTTGCCGCAAGAGGAGAAACCAGAAAATAGGCAACGGCGGCGCCCGTTATTGTTATTGCGCCCTGTAACTTGATCAGCCGACTATACTCAGGACGCACGGCGCTCTTCCAAAAAACCCGCGGATGCTATCAATATCCCCAGGTACTGTCAAATGGACAATGCGTTGATTGCCCTTGCTGACGGGGAATTGATACGGACTGTTTTGCGGCGGTTGTTAATGGCGGGAATACGCTCAAAGAACCCCCATCTTCGCCAATATCCCCTCCAACTGATCCGATGAGCGGTATTCAATCACCAGCTTGCCCGCGCCCTTCGCGCCATGACGGATGGCAACCTTCGCGCCCAGGCTGTCCGCCACTTTTTCCTGCAACTGCACAATGTCGCGATTGACGTGTTTTTTCTTTTTCTCCTGCGGCGAGGCCGGATTCAACAATTCCTGCACCAGCTTTTCCGCTTCGCGCACCGACCGTGCCTCGGCGGCAATTTTGTTCGCTGCGGCGATCTGGTTCGCGCCATCCAGCGCCAGCAGCGCGCGCGCATGACCCATCTCCAAACGGCCTTGCATCAGCATTTCCTGGATCACTTCCGGCAATTTCAACAGCCGCAACAGATTGCTTGCGGCGCTGCGGGAACGCCCGACCGCATCGGCGGCAGCTTGGTGCGTCATGCGGAATTCATTGATTAATCGCTGGATACCCGCGGCTTCTTCCAACGGACTAAGATCTTCCCGCTGAATATTTTCGATCAGCGCCATGGCCAGCGCAGCGTTGTCGCCCACATTGCGAAGAACCCGCACCGGAACCGCGCTCAATCCCGCGAGTTGTGCCGCGCGCCAGCGGCGTTCTCCGGCGATGATTTCATGGTTGCCGCCCTCAAGGATGCGCGCCAGTATTGGCTGTATTACGCCCTGTTCCTTGATTGAGGCGGCCAATTCGTTCAGCGACGTTTCGTCCATGCGACTGCGCGGCTGATATTTGCCGGGTTTGAGCTGATCAACCCGCAACTCGCGCAACTCGCCTTCCGCGTCGATTTCCGCGCTGCCGCCGGACAACAATGCATCCAGCCCGCGCCCCAGCCCTTTGTTTGGTTTTGCCATGCCTTGATTTCCTTCCTATACCGATGCGTTGTTCAACAATTCTCCGGCCAGCGCCAAATAGGCTTGCGAACCTTTGGACGTTTTATCGTGATGGAGTACCGGAACGCCGAAGCTGGGCGCTTCCGCCAGCCGGATATTCCGCGGGATAACCGTGCGATAGACTTTATCGCCGAAGTGCCGTTGCAATTGCTCCGAGACTTGCTGCGCCAGGGCATTGCGCGGATCAAACATGGTACGCAGCAGCCCTTCTATCTCCAGATTTGCATTCAAGTGAGCGCGCACTTTGCGTATGGTGTTGACCAAATCGCTCAAACCTTCCAGCGCGTAGTATTCACATTGCGTGGGAATCATCACCGAATCTGCCGCACACAAGCCGTTAACGGTGAGCAAATTCAGCGCTGGCGGGCAATCAATCAGGATGTAATCGTATTCATCCGCCACCGCCTGCAATGCATTTTTCAGCCGCACCTCGCGCTGCGGCAAATCCACCATTTCAATTTCCGCGCCCGCCAACGCCTGATTGGAAGGAAGCACATCGTACTCCCCCGCTTCGGAATACCGCAGCGCCTGCGCCAGCGTATTGCTCCCCAGCAAAACATGGTAGATGCTTACCGGCAAATCCTGTTTGTTGATGCCGCTGCCCATGGTCGCATTGCCTTGCGGATCCAGGTCCACCAGCAGCACCCGCTTCTTCATGGCAGCCAGACTCGCGGCCAGATTCACCGTTGTGGTCGTTTTCCCCACCCCGCCCTTTTGATTGGTGACCGCCAGTATTTTTGCCATTTTCATATCGCTTTCAATATCACCAGACTGCGCGCCGCGCCAAGCTCCGGTACTTGCAAATGAACGAGCTGTTCCACTTCCACCCCCGGCGGCAATGCCGCCAACTCCTGCTCCGGCTCTCCCTTCATCGCCGCCCAACGTCCGCCCGGTGCCAGCAAATGACGCGTCAGCGACACAAAATCCGCCGTTTTGGCAAAAGCGCGGGAAATGATGCCATCAAATTTTTCCGCTGGCTGCCACTCCTCCACCCGGGCGCAGCAGACTGTTACGTTTGCCACGCCCAGCTCAATCGCCGCTTGCTGCATGAAGCCGGTCTTTTTGCTGTTGCTGTCCAACAAAGTAAACTCCCATTCCGGACGCGCCAATGCCAAAACCAGACCGGGCAAGCCCGCGCCCGCGCCGACATCCAGCCAGCGCTTTGGCCATAAATGCGGCAATACTGCGAGGCTATCAAGTAAGTGATTGCTTACCGCCGCTTCCGTGCTCCTGATCGCCGTCAGGTTGTATGTCTTGTTCCACTTCTGCAGCAACGCCAGATACGCCATCAGCTTGTGCTGCACGTCGGGCGTTATTGCCAGCCCCAAATCCGCAATGCCATCGGCCAGCTTTTCCGCCGCCGTCATGCGCGGCACCGCTCGTCTTCCCCTGCCGCCCGAAGTCCGCGCCGCAAATGTACCAGCAGCAATGAAATCGCCGCAGGAGTGACGCCGGAAATGCGCGCCGCTTGACCGACGGTTTCCGGCTTGTGCTGGTTCAGCTTTTGCTGCACCTCTGCGGACAACCCGCGCACGGTGCGGAAATCCATAGGCGGAACCGCCAGATTTTCATAGTATTCCTGACGGGAAATTTCCTCGCGCTGCCGCTCGATATAGCCCCAATATTTCGCCTGGGTTTCCACTTGTTCGGCGACAACGGCCTCCATTACCGGCTCTCCCGCGCCGGGCAGCGTCATCAGATCGGCGTAGCTCACGTCCGGGCGGCGCAACAACTCGTGCAGCGTGTATTCGCGCTCAATCGCTTTGCCCAACACGCGCTCGGCGTCTTCCGTCGGCAATGTCGCGGGATAAACCCGGGTTGTTTTCAGCCGCTCCTGCTCCCGCGCAATCGCTTCCTGCTTCCGCTCGAACGCTGCCCAGCGAATGTCGTCTACCACGCCCAAACGGCGACCGGTTTCGGTCAATCGCAGATCGGCATTATCCTCCCGCAGTTGCAATCGGTATTCGGCGCGGCTGGTAAACATGCGGTACGGCTCCGAAACGCCACGGGTGATGAGATCGTCCACCAACACGCCAAGATATGCTTCGTCGCGGCGCGGACACCAGCTTTCTTCGCCGCGAACGAACTGTGCCGCATTGATTCCCGCCAGCAAACCCTGCGCCGCCGCTTCCTCGTAACCCGTTGTCCCGTTGATTTGTCCGGCAAAAAACAAGCCCGTGATCGACTTGGTTTCCAAGGATTTTTTCAGGTTGCGGGGATCGAAATAGTCATACTCTATCGAATATCCGGGTCGCGTGATGTGCGCGTTTTCCAGCCCCTTGATGGAATGCACCAGATCAAGCTGCACATCGAACGGCAAACTGGTGGAAATCCCGTTCGGGTAAATTTCATGCGTGCTCAAGCCCTCCGGCTCCAGAAAAATCTGGTGCGACGCCTTGTCGGCAAAACGCACGATTTTGTCCTCGATGGATGGACAATAGCGCGGGCCAACGCCCTTGATGATTCCGGTGAACAACGGCGACCGATCCAGTCCGCCCCGAATGATCTCGTGCGTCTGGGCATTGGTTTGGGTAATCCAGCACGGCAGTTGGCGCGGGTGTTGCGCCGCATTGCCCAGAAAAGAGAACACCGGAACAGGCGTATCGCCCGGTTGTTCCGCCATCGCCGAATAATCTATCGTGCGCCCGTCGATGCGCGGCGGCGTTCCGGTTTTCAAACGCCCCATCGGCAGCGCCAATTCGCGCAGACGATCTGCCAAGCGAACCGTCGGCGGATCGCCCGCCCGCCCGCCGGGATAGCTGGATTGCCCGATATGAATCAGCCCGGAGAGAAACGTCCCGACCGTCAGAATTACCGCATTGGATGAAAAACGCAGGCCGGATTGGGTGACAACGCCACGGATTTGGTCGCCGTCCATCAGCACGTCTTCCACCGGTTGCTGAAACAACCAAAGATTCGGCTGGTTTTCCAGCTTCCGGCGAATGGCTTGTTTATACAGCGCGCGGTCGGCTTGGGCGCGCGTCGCGCGCACGGCCGCGCCTTTGGAGGCGTTCAATATGCGGAATTGAATGCCCGCTTCGTCCGTAGCCTCGGCCATGACGCCGCCCAGCGCGTCGATTTCCTTGACCAGATGCCCCTTGCCTATGCCGCCGATGGAGGGATTGCACGACATGATACCGAGGGTCTCAATGTTATGCGTCAGCAACAGCGTCGCGCAGCCCCGGCGGGCGCTTGCCAGCGCAGCCTCCGTGCCGGCGTGTCCGCCGCCAACGACAATTACATCGAATTTTTTCGGAAATTCCATCCGTTTTTCGCCCCAAAAGAGGCGCGATGATACAACAAAACGACACAACTACGGATTATTGCCGGAATGGGCGTGACCGCACGCGCGCTAAAACGCGGTTTTTTCTCCCCAGTGTTTCACGTGAAACACTCCTATTTGCCCAAACAGAAGCGGCTGAATATCTCTCCCAGCAGGTCATCTGGCGCAAATTCGCCTGTAATCTGGTTCATGGCTTCTTGTGCCTGCCGCAACGCCTCCGCCAGAATTTCCGGTCGGTTTATCTCATTTTTCGCCAGGCGCAGGCTCTCCTGCGCGGAAAGTAATGCCTGGATATGGCGCTCCCGCGCCAAAAACGCGCCCTGGTCATCATGCCACCCCAGCAGTGCCAGCAACTCTTGTTGCAGTTGCTCCACGCCTTCTCCCGTTTTGGCTGAAAGATGGATTCCCTGCTCTGTCGGCCAGGATGCCCGTGAGCCCAGCAAATCTGCCTTGTTGAAAACGCGCAATCTGGGTATTTCCGGCGGCAGTTCCTGCAAAATGTTCTGGTCTTCCGGCGTAATGCCTTGTGCCGCATCCAGCAGAACCAGAACCGCATCCGCTTTCCGCAAGGCATCGCGGGTGCGCGCCATGCCCATTTGTTCGATGGAATCCTGCGATTCGCGCAATCCGGCCGTATCCATGATGTGCAGGGGAACGCCGTTGATCTGGATAACCTGCCGGATGGCGTCGCGCGTCGTGCCGGGAACGTCGCTGACCAGCGCAACCTCCTCCCCGCTCAGGCGATTAATCAGGCTGGATTTGCCGACATTGGGACGCCCCGCCAGCACGATATGCGCGCCCTCGCGCAGCAAACTGCCTTGCTGGGCGCGGCTCAACGCCGCATCCAGTTTTTCGCCCAATGCCGTCAGACTGGCCTCTTGCGCGCCCATTTCCGCCACCTCCTCCGGAAAATCCAGCGCGGCTTCGATCTGGACGCGCAACTGGATCAAGTCATCCACCATTTGGTGAACCACCGAGGAAAATTCGCCCTGCAGCGAACGCACGGCGCTACGCGCGGCCTGACCGGTGGCGGCATCTATCAGATCGGCAACGCTTTCCGCCTGCACGAGATCCAGCTTGCCATTCAGAAAGGCGCGCAGGGTAAATTCGCCGGGTTGCGCCAGGCGCGCGCCCAATTCCAGACAACGTTGCAAGACCAGTTGCAGAATGGCGGGGCCGCCGTGCCCCTGAAGTTCCAGAACATCTTCGCCCGTGTAGGAGTGCGGCGCGGGAAAGTAAATGGCAACGCCCTGATCCAGCACATTGCCTTGCGCGTCACGAAACGACGCCAGCGAAGCAACCCGCGGAACGGGTTGCTTGCCCAGCATGTTTGTTGCAAATGGCTGGAGGTCTTTACCGGATACGCGAACAATCCCGATTCCGCCCCGCCCGGGGGCTGTGGCGATTGCCGCGATGGAATCAGCTTGCGGCAACACCCTTGTTTTCAAGCCGGCGCGTAATAACCCATTGTTGTGCAATGGAGAGCACGTTATTCACAATGGAATAAAGCACCAAGCCTGCGGGAAAGAAGAAAAAGACCACGCTGAACACGATCGGCATGGTGCGCATGATCTTGGCCTGCATCGGATCCGGCGGTGCCGGGCTCAGACGGGATTGAATGATCATGCTGGCGCCCATAATCAGCGGCAGGATGTAGTAAGGGTCTGGCGCGGACAAATCCTGAATCCAGCCAAAAAACGGCGCATAGCGCAATTCAACACTGGCGAGAATTGCCCAGTACAACGCGATGAACACCGGAATTTGCACGATCATGGGCAGGCAACCGCCCAACGGATTGATTTTCTCCGTCTGGTACAACTCCATCCTGGCCTTGTGCAGTCGCTCTTTGTCCTCGCCGTATTGTTGCTTGATTTTTTCCAGCTTGGGCGCAACGACACGCATTTTCGCCATGGAACGATAGCTCGCCGCCGACAGCGGGAAAAACAGCAGCTTGATCAGAATTGTCAACAGAATGATCGCGATGCCCCAGTTTTGCACCCACCCCTGCAGGAAAGAAAGCACCCAGAACAGCGGCGTTGACAGAATGGTCAGCCAGCCATAATCCACCGTCAAGCCAAGCCCTGGCGTGAGATTGTCCAGTGAGGATGTCGCCGGACCTGCGTACAGCGGAACGCTGACCGTTCCGGTCTGTCCCGGCGCAATGGTCGCAACCGGAATTTTCATTCCAGCGGAATACAGTCCGTTTTTCAGCGCAGTCGTATAAAACTCGCGCGGCGTTTTGTCATTCAGGAACCAGGCGGCAACAAAATAATGCTGCAACATGCCGACCCAGCCGTCGTTTGTTTTGTTCGGATAGGCGATTTTGCCCTTGTCGATATCGGAAAAATGGACTTTCTGAAATTTTTCCTGGTCTGTGTAAACCGCAGGTCCTGTATAGGTCGGCAGAAATTTCGAGCCTTCCGCGGGCGGCACCTGATCCCGAACCAGCTGGAAATAGGCAAAAGGCGACAGCGGCTCGGCGCCCGTATTTTCGATCTCAAAAGCAACGTCAATCACATAGCTTGAACGATGGAAGGTGTAGATCTTGTTGATCTTTTCCGCCCCATTCGTTGCTGCGGAAAGCCTGACCACCAGGGCATCCTGTCCGTCCGCAATTTGATATTCGTTGGTCTCGGCAGAAAATTGCGTGTTGTGATTGGGCAAGTCCGTACCCAACAATCCCGCTTGCGCAATATACGTATGGGCATCCCGTTGTTGCAGCAAGGAAAACGGCTTGCTGCGATCCAGCGTGTCATGGTGCCGCAAAAAGTCCAGGCGGCGCAAACTACCGCCATTGGTGTCGATTTCCGCATACAGCCAATCGGTTTTTACCTTGATTTTCTGGCCGGTTGTCGCCGCTTCCTGTGCCGGAAGCGCGGGCGCTTGCGCTGTCGCGGCGGGCACGCCGGTCGACGCCGAATCTCCCGATACGACCGCTGTCTGGCCTTGGGGAACCGCGTCCTTGGCCACAACCGGCGGCGCAGGGTGCTGAAAACGCTGCCAGCTATCCCACAGCAGAAAAATCGAAAGGAAGAAAATCAGAAACAGAAAAAGTCGTCGGGTATCCATGTCATTACTTGATTTATGGAACGGGATCGTAACCGCCCGGATTCCACGGGTTACAACGGCATACGCGTCGCGCGGCCATCCACGCTCCCCGGCTCGCGCCGTGTTTGTTGATGGCTTCGCGGGCATAACAGGAACACGACGGGGTAAACCGGCAGCTTGGCGGCTTCAGCGGGCTTAAAAAATATTGATAGCCCCGTATCAGCAAATCCAGAAACCACCGCATTGTCAAACCCTCTGCAATAGTTGTTCCAAAGCCAGCCGGCTTGTCGGCAAGGCGTTTGTTTCGATTGCCTGTCGGGGAACAACGACGACATCTACCGCCTTTTCAGCCGGAAACCCCTGCCGAAATGTTTCCCGAATCAACCGTTTTGCAAGATTTCGGGAAACCGCCGTTGGCATGACCCGCTTGCTGGCGGCTATTCCCAATCGGGAATAGCCCTGCTCATTTTCCCGCGCGTAAACCGTAAACCACGCGTTCGTCAATTTTCTGGCGCAAAACGCCAGCTTGAACTCCATCGGACGCCGTATCCGGCGCCATGTCGGAAAGGTGGCGCGTGGCCTAGACGGCAAGGCGGGCGCGGCCTTTTGCTCGACGAGCCTTGATCACAGCGCGTCCGCCCTTGGTTTTCATGCGAACCAGAAAACCGTGCGTGCGCTTCCGCTTGGTCACAGAAGGTTGGTAAGTGCGTTTCATTTCAAGCCCCTTTATGAATTTTTTCGAAAGTCTGCGATTACAATATGGACTGGCGTCTCTGTCAAGTCTATTTTCCTTACCTTCCCTGCTTTTATCGCTTTTATCCGCTCAACAACGGTCATCTCTCAAAATTACGCCAACCCGCCGCATCCATTCAAAAATGTTATCAAACCCGTGGCATCGCACCGTAGCGCTCACTTTTTCCTGTGGATAACTTTTTTGTCCGAGAGTAAAATGCCCACATCGCGCCCGTTGAACCCCTGATCACAGAAACACCATGTCAAATAACGCCCTTTGGGATGCCTGCCTTCATCTTTTCAAGGACAGCCTTTCCCCCCAACAATACAATTCCTGGATAAAACCTCTGGGTTTTGAACTTCAGGGCGACCAAATTACCTTGACAGCGCCCAACAGCTTTACGCTGAAGTTGGTGCAGGAGCGATTCCTTCCGGAAATTTCAGCCCAGGCAAAGGGTTTTCTCTCCTTTACCCCTAAATTCGAGATGCGCGTCAGCAAAAGCGCAGCACCCGCGCACCCCAAAAAAACTCCGATAAACAACGAGGTTGTCGCTGTACCGGCACAAAACACCCCCAAAAGTCCAAACAAACTCAACTCGCTCCTATCTTTTGAAACGTTCGTAACCGGAAAAGCCAACTCGCTCGCTCATGCAGCAGCCATACAAGTCGCGGAGAAGCCAGGAACCGAATATAACCCGCTGGTTATTTACGGCGGCGTTGGTTTGGGCAAAACACACTTGTTGCAAGCCATTGGCAACCACATCAAGCACGAAAACGCTCGCG
>JAITMU010000172.1 GCA_031277195.1 Gallionellaceae bacterium
TTGTTCCACCGCGAACGCTTCGCCGCCAAGCTGGGCGAGGTGCTGGATTTCCACAACTTCGTGCTGAAAAATTATTTCAATGCCAAGACGGTGGATTTCCAGAAAACGCTGGACGAGACTTTGGCGCTTGCCGCGCGTCTGCAACCGCTGGTGATGGACGTGCCGCGCGCGCTGTATGAAGCCAACAAAGCCGGTCAGAATTTATTGTTTGAAGGCGCGCAAGGCACGCTGCTCGACATCGACCACGGCACGTATCCTTTCGTGACGTCGAGCAACTGCATCTCTGGCGCGGCTTGCGCGGGCAGCGGCGTCGGCCCGCAAAATCTGCATTACGTTCTCGGCATCACCAAGGCGTACACCACCCGCGTCGGCTCCGGTCCGTTCCCGACGGAACTGTATGACGCGGTGGACAAGCGCGATCCGATCGGCGAAGGCCTGGCGAAACGCGGTCACGAATTCGGCGCGACAACGGGACGCGCGCGCCGCACCGGCTGGTTTGACGCGGCGGCGCTGAAGCGTTCGATCCAGATCAACGGCGTGTCCGGTCTGTGCGTCACCAAGCTGGATGTGATGGACGGCATGGAAACCGTGCGCATCGGCGTCGGCTACAACATCGACGGACAGATCAGCGACATTCTGCCGGTGGGCGCGGAATCGCTGGCGAATTGCGAGCCGGTGTATGAGGACATGCCCGGCTGGAAGGAAAACACCGTCGGCGTCAAAGATTACGATGCGCTGCCGCAAGCCGCGCGCAACTACCTACAACGCATCGCGGAAATCTGCGAAGTGCCGGTGGACATGGTATCGACCGGCCCGGATCGCGACGAGACCATCGTGTTGCGGCATCCGTTCAAATAGGGCTTGCTCCACCGAGAGGCCGCCATGACCGACCGCTACGCCGTCATCGGCAATCCCGTCGCGCACAGCAAATCGCCGCACATCCACACGCTGTTCGCGCGTCAAACCGGACAGGACATCCATTACGAAGCCATCGAATCGCCGCTGGACGGATTCGCCGCGACCATCGCGCGTTTGCGTGAAGCGGGTTACAAGGGTTGCAACGTCACCGTGCCGTTCAAGTTTGACGCGTTCCGTTTATGCGACCGTACGACAGGTCGCGCGCGCGCCGCGCAGGCGGTGAACACCTTGCTGTTTCAGGACGGCGAAATTCTCGGCGACAACACCGACGGCGCGGGTCTGTTGGCGGACATCGAAAACAATCTGGGCTGCGCCTTGCTGTTCAAGCAAGTGTTGCTGCTGGGCGCGGGGGGCGCTGCGCATGGCGTGGTGTGGCCGCTGTTCAACGCGGGGCCGACGCTGACCATCGCCAATCGCACGGCGGAAAAAGCGCGACAACTGGCCGAGGAATTTTCCGGCTACGGCACGGTGACGGGCTGCGGTTACGACGCGCTGGCGGGGCGACGCTTTGATGTTGTCATCAACGCCACAGCGAGCGGCTTGTCGGATGAAATGCCCGCGCTGCCGGAGGGCATTTTTGCGTCGGGCGCGCTGGCCTACGACATGATGTACGGACGCGAAACGCCGTTCATGAAATTCGCGCGCGAACAAGGCGCGGCGCGCGTGGCCGACGGCCTCGGCATGTTGGTGGAGCAAGCCGCCGAAGCGTTTTTCAAATGGCGCGAGATACGCCCGGACACCCATCCGGTTCTCGCCGCGCTGCGTGGCGCAACATGACCGTTCGTGGCTGGATCTGGCGTATTCTGGCCGCGCTGATCCTTCTCTTTCTGCTCTATCAAGCCTGGATCGCCGTGCGCATCTGGTGGTGGGTGGATCACAATCCTTCCATCAGCGCGGTGATGTCGGATCGGCTGGGGGAAATGCAGGACAAAAACCCGAAAGCCGGACTGCGGCATCAATGGGTTCCTTATAACCGCATCTCGAATCATCTCAAGCGCGCGCTAATCGCGTCGGAAGACGCAAAATTTGTTGACCATGAAGGCTTTGATTGGGAAGGCATCCAGCAAGCCTACGAAAAGAATTTGAAGAAAGGCAAAATCGTCGCGGGCGGTTCCACCATCAGTCAGCAACTGGCGAAAAATTTGTTCCTGTCCACGCGCCGCACCCCCTGGCGCAAGGCCGAGGAAGCGCTGATCACGGTGATGCTGGAAGCCATGATGGACAAGCGCCGCATCTTCGAGATTTATCTCAACGTGATCGAATGGGGCAACGGCGTTTTCGGCGCCGAAGCCGCCTCGCGTCACTACTTCGGCGTGAGCGCCGCGCAACTGACAGCAGAACAAGCCGCAAAACTCGCCGCAATGGTGCCTAACCCGCGCTATTACGACAACCACCGCTCAGCGAAAGGGCTGATGCGCAAGACAGCGATTATTCTGGCGCGGATGGGGTATGCGGAAGTGCCGTGAAGAGGGGGTAGGGCGGGGCTTGCCCCGCGCTGTGTGAATTTCAAAGTCCGTACCGCGCGGGGCAAGCCCCGCCCTACTTGCTTGGCTCCCGTCATTCCAGCGTACGCTGGAATGACGAGCTAGACCGTAGGCTGGGATGAAATCCCGGCATTTGTCAGTGCCATGTTGGGCATTGCTACGCTTACCCCAATCTACGCGAGCTTTTTTCCTCCTTTGGTTAGGAGAAGGTGTCCACTAAAGCGGGGGAAGTACACCGTCCGGGTTGAACCGCCTATTAGGCGCAAAGCAAACTACTAATGCACAGCTTCAAAGATACGTTTCTCCGTTACAACAAAAGGCT
>JAITMU010000107.1 GCA_031277195.1 Gallionellaceae bacterium
GGTGGTTTCGGTGATGGTTTCGCCGCCCAGCATGCGCGCGATTTCCTCGATGCGCGCCGGTGAATCCAGCATATGAATGTGGCTCAACGTCATCCCATCGCTGACGGATTTGCTCACCCGCCAGTGCGTGTCCGCGCGCGCGGCGACTTGCGGCAGATGCGTTACGCACATGACTTGATGCCGCCGTCCCAGTTGATGCAGCAAGCGTCCGACGATCTCCGCCACGCGCCCACCGATGCCGCTGTCCACCTCGTCAAAAATCAGCGTCGGCACGGCGGCGGCCATCATCGTGGATACCTGAATCGCCAGACTGATGCGCGACAATTCGCCGCCGGACGCGACTTTCGCCAGGCCGCGCGGCGGCGTGCCGGGGTTGGCCGCCACCTGGAATTCGACCGCTTCGAGGCCGTGCGCGCTGCCTTCGGTCAGCGGCGTCAACGCCACTTGAAAAACGCCGCCCTCCATCGCCAACACCTGCATCGCGGCGGTGATTTCCTGCGCCAGCTTGCTGGCCGCCGTGGCGCGCGCCGCGCTGAGTTTTTTCGCAACGACAAGATAATTTTCCTGCGCGGCGACCTCCTGCCGTTTCAATTCATCCAGATCAGCGTCGCCGCCGAGTTCCGCCAGCCGCGCCGCGACAGCTTGCAATGTCTCCGGCAACGCTTCCGGCGCGACACGATATTTGCGCGCCGCCTCCACAATATCGGCAATGCGCCGCTCCTGCTCGCGCAGCAAGGCGGGGTCAGCGTCGAGTTTGTCGTGATAATGGCGCAGCGCGTAAACCGCTTCCTGCAATTCGTTCTGCGCGCTTTCCAGCATGGCGAGCGTGTCGCGCAAGGCCGGGTCGATCTCCGCGCCGGCGCGCACCCGCGCCAGCAGCGCGGTCAGTTGCGGCAAACAGGCCGTGTCGGCTTCGCTCAGCGCATCCACGCCGAACTGCGCGGTTTCGATCAGACCGGCGGCGTTGGACAGCCGCGCGTGATCCGTCTGCAATTCGCGCCATTTCTGCGCGTCAAAATCCAGCGTTTCGAGCTCGCGCTTTTGAAAGCGCAGCAATTCCCGTTCGGCGGCGACGGCTTCGGCGTTTTGCTCCAGTTCCACGCGGCGGCGGCGCAAGCCCTGCCAATCGCGGAATCGCGCCGCAACCGCTTCGCGCTCCGCCATCAAACCGGCGTAACCGTCCAGCAAATCGCGTTGCGCCTCGGCGCGCAGCAGCGATTGATGCGCGTGCTGGCCGTGAATGTCGAGCAACTTCTCGCCCGCTTCGCGCATCTGTTGCAGCGTCGCGCTGCGTCCGTTGATGAAACCGCGCGAGCGTCCGCCGCTGTCCAGCACGCGGCGCAACAGGCAAACGCCGTCGTCGCCGTCGAGTTCCTGCTCGCGCAGCCAGCCTTGCAATTCCGGCAGCGTCGCAATATCAAATTCCGCGCTGATCTCGGCGCGTTCGCAACCGGCGCGCACCATGCCCGCATCGCCGCGCTCGCCCAGCGCCAGCGACAGCGCGTCAATCAGAATGGATTTGCCCGCGCCGGTCTCGCCGGTCAGCGCGGTGAAGCCGGAGGCAAAATCGAGTTCAAGGGAATCCACGATGACAAAATCGCGGATGCTGAGAAATTTCAACATTACAGCGTTTTGTTCCAGAGCAGCTTTTCGCGCAGCATGTGGTAATAGCTGTGCCCCTGCGGATGCAGCAGATAAAGCCGCGCGGCATAACGCATCACTTCGAGGCGGTCGCCGATTTCGAGATCAAAATGGGCGTGGCTGTCAAAACGCACACGCACGCCGCTGGCGTGGCGTCCCAGCATCTTGATGTCGATCACCGAGGCGCTGTCAACCACGATGGGGCGATTGCTCAAAGTGTGCGGGCTGACCGGCACCAGCTCGATCAATTCCAGCCCCGGATGCAGGATGGGGCCGCCGGACGATAGCGCGTAAGCCGTGGAGCCGGTCGGCGTCGCCACGATCAAGCCGTCGGCGCGTTGCGTGTAGAGATACTCGCCGTTGATGCGCACCTCAAACTCGATCATGCTGCTGACGCTATCGCGGTGCATCACCACTTCGTTGAGCGCCAGACCGGAGCAAATTTCCGTCTCGCCGCGCACAATGCGCGCCGACAGCATCATGCGCTGCTCGGTGACAAACTGCCCCGCCAGCATGTCCGCAATGGTCTGCTGCATGGTCTCGACGGAAATATCGGTGAGGAATCCCAGCCGCCCCTGATTCACGCCCACCAGCGGCACGCCCGACTTCGCCAGCGTGCAGGCAATGTTCAGCATGGTGCCGTCGCCGCCCAGCACAATGCCCAAATCCACCACGCCGCCCATTTCCTCCAGCGCCATCGCCTGATAGGGATGCGCGCCGAGCAATGCGGCGGTCTCTTGATCGACCACCACGGCAATCCTCTGCTCCGACAAAAAAGCCGCCAGCCTCAGCAAAGGTTCGGCGATGGCGTCGGATTGGCGTTTGCCGATCAGGGCGATGGTGCGGAAAGGGAATTTCATGGGCGGGATTCTAAAGCAACTCTGCGGCGGCTGATAGGTTGCGGTTCGCTTCACACACCACAACCTATATAATCCGCCAATGCTCAACAACCGCGCCCAAATCCTGCTGAAAACCCTGGTCGAACGCTACATCAGCGACGGCCAGCCTGTGGGGTCGCGTTCGTTGCAGCAGTTTTCCGGGCTGGATGTCAGCTCCGCGACGATACGCAACGTGATGGCTGACCTGGAGGAATTGGGCTTGGTCGCCAGCCCGCACACTTCCGCCGGACGGATTCCCACCGCGCTGGGATACCGGTTTTTCATCGACACGATGATGGTGGTGCAGCCGCTCGACACCGTGCGCGTGCAACAACTGGAGCACCAGTTGCAGCCGGACAATCCGTCGCGCTTGCTGACGCAGGCGTCGAACCTGCTATCCGAACTGACGCATTTCGCCGGTGTCGTCGCCACGCCCAACCGCACCGCCGTCACCGTGCGCCAGATCGAATTCCTGCGCCTGTCGGAAAAGAAGGTGCTGCTCATCATCGTGATGCCGGATGGCGAAGTGGAAAACCGCGTACTGCTCACCGGCAAGGATTACAGTCAGTCGCAACTCACCGAGGCGGGCAATTTCCTCACCCAGAATTACGCCGGTTGCGCATTTCAGGAAATCCGTCGGCGCGTGCAGGGCGAGCTGCACCAGTTGCGTCACGACATGGCCGCGCTGATGTCCGCCGCCATCGCCGTCGGCGACGAGGCCATTGCGCGCAAGCAGGACGGCTACGTCATCAGCGGCGAGCGCAATCTGCTGCACGTCGATGATCTTTCCGCCGACATGAACCGCCTGCGCAACCTGTTCAACGTGTTCGAGCAGAAAACCGAATTGCTGCGCCTGCTCGACGCGGGTCGTCACGCGCCCGGCGTGCATATTTTCGTGGGGCGCGAATCAGGGCTGGCGGAACTCGACGAATGCAGCGTCATCAGCGCGCCCTACGCCGACAGCAACGGCGAACTGGTGGGCACGCTGGCGGTGATCGGACCGAAGCGCATGGATTACGAAAAAGTGGTGCCCATCGTCGATGTGACGGCGCGACTGTTGAGCAATGCGTTGTCGCGGCATTAGGGTGTTTTTAATTTGCATATTCAGGCTGTCAAACCCATCCCCACCCTAACCCTCCCCTTGAAGGGGAGGGAATGTAAGGCGACCCCGCTTGGGTTCCCTCCCCTTCAAGGGGAGGGTTAGGGTGGGGATGGGTAAAAACCAGAAATTCGACCAACTCAAATTCATGTCCATGCCTTTCCAACCCGAACCCCAACTCGCTAACCTCCCCGAAAAAACCGCCGTCCTGCTGGTCAATCTCGGCACGCCAGAAGCGCCGACCGCTGCCGCGTTGCGGCCTTATCTGGCGGAATTTCTCGGCGATCCGCGCGTGGTGGAAATTCCGCGCCTGGCCTGGTTGCCGATTCTGCACGGTGTCATCCTGAACACGCGCCCCTCGCAATCCGCGCAAAAATACGCGAGCATCTGGACGCCAGAAGGCTCGCCGCTGAAAGTCCACACCGAACGCCAAACCGCGTTGTTGCGTGATCGTTTGCGCGTGAGCGCGCCGGACGTGCTGGTGGAATACGCGATGCGCTACGGCCATCCGTCGAGTCCCGACGTGCTGGCGAAACTGAAAGCGCAAAACTGCCAGCGCATCGTGCTGCTGCCGCTGTATCCGCAGTACGCCGCCAGCACGGTCGCCACCACCTGCGACGCGGTGTTCGCTGTGCTGAAAACCATGCGCAATGCGCCCGCGCTGCGCACCGTGCGGGAGTTTCACAATCACCCCGGCTACATTCGCGCCGTCGCGCAGAACGCGCATGATTACTGGTCGCAACATGGCCGCCCGGACGTGCTGGTGATGAGCTTCCACGGTCTGCCGAAATTCACCGTGAACAAGGGCGACCCTTATTATCATCAATGTCTGGAAAGCGGTCGTTTGATCGCGCAAGCGCTGGAACTCGACGAATCGCAATACCGCATCACCTTCCAGTCGCGCTTTGGCCGCGCCGAATGGCTGCAACCCTACACCGCCGCCACGCTGCACGAACTGGG
>JAITMU010000225.1 GCA_031277195.1 Gallionellaceae bacterium
GGACACCCATCCCCACCCCAACCCTCCCCTTGAAGGGGAGGGAGCCGACGCGCCTCGCCTTCCCAGTCCCCTCCCCTTCAAGGGGAGGGCTAGGGTGGGGATGGGTGTCTGATAAATCGCCTTGCACATCATGAACCCCGTTAAAAGCCTCGTTCAAAAAATCCGCCGTCGCCCGCCACCGCCGCCGGTCGAGATTGTCGAGGAGCGTCCGAAAACCGAACTGGGCGAGGTGCAGCGTCGCATCGGCATTTATCTGCGCGCCTTGTGGGGCGTGGATTTCGCGCTGCGGGCGATTCCGCGCGATTCCGAACGTCCGGGGCACGACCGCCCTTATATCGAATACGGCGCGATTTATCTCCCCGCCGCGCTTTACCATGACGACGATTCCAGTCCGCTGGACACCTACCGCGCTGCCGCCGCGCACGCCGCCGCGCATCTCATGTACAGCCGCAACCCGATTCCCGACAAGCTGCTGGACAAGTGGCAGAAGGCGGTGATTGGCGCGGTGGAGGATGCGCGCGTGGAGACGCTGGCGATGCGCAACTTTCCGGGATTGCGGCAGCTTTGGCTTGCACGCCACACGGCGTCACCGGCGGATGGCAAGAGCGCTGGCGCGTATCTCGACCGCCTTGCGCGCGCGCTGCTGGATGAAAACTACGAGGACGACGATGCCTGGATCGCCGGGGCGCGCGCGTCTTTTCAGGCGGTGAACGATCTCGAAGCCGCGCAGGCGTTCAGCGAAATCGGCAAGGCGCTGGCGCAATCTTTCCCCGGTAAGCTGGGGAATCACGCCAGCGAATTGCCGGATGCGCCGAGCGTGTCTTATCGCGACGACAACCGCTACCTGTGGGAATCCGCCCACGTTGATGACGGCAAGGCGAGCAGGACGCCGACCGTGCCGTTCACGATTGAAGGCGCGGTGCGGCGAACCGATGAGGTCGCTGCCGCCGGTGAGAATGCGACCAAGGGCAGAAAACTGTTGCGCCGCAAACTCAAGGCGCGCAAGGTCAAGATGATCGGCGAGCCGTGGAAGTATCACGAGTGGGATTTTCGCAGCCAGAGCGACACGCCGGACTGGGTGACGCTGCGCGAACTCACCATGCCGCCCGGCGACGTGGGGGTCATCAGCGACATCATCGCGCGCAACGTGCATCTCGCCGCGCGCATGAAGCTCATCCTCAACGCCATCCGCTATGGCAGCCCCAGCCGCATTCGCAAACTGGAAGAAGGCGACGAGGTGGACATCAACGCCGCCATCCGCGCGCAGGTGGATGTCAAGCTGGGGCGTCAGCACGACCCGCGCGTGATGATGCGCGCGGTGCGCAAGAACCGCGACATCTCGGTGCTGGTGCTGGTGGATTTGTCGCGCTCGATGAATCTCAAGGTGGAAGGCCAGGAGCAGGCGGCGATTGATCTGATGCGCGAAGTGTGCGCGCTGTTCGCGGACGCGCTGTATTCGGTCGGCGACGCCTTCGCCATTCACGGCTTTTGCTCCGAGAGCCGGCATTATGTCGAGTATTTCCGCCTGAAGGATTTTGGCCAGCCTTACAATGACACGTCGAAATCGCACCTCGCCGGCATGATCGGCAATCGCTCCACCCGCATTGGCGCGCCGATACGTCATGCGACGCATTATTTGAACGAGCAGAAATCCGGCAAGAAGCTGTTGATGATCGTCACCGACGGCGAGCCGACGGACATCGACGTCAGCAGTCCCAACTACCTGATTTACGACGCCAAGCGCGCCGTCGAAGACGCCGGACGCGACGGCATCAGCACCTATTGCATCGGCCTCGACCCGGATGCCGACCGTTATATTTCCCGCATCTTCGGCGCGAAAAATTACATCGTGGTCGATCATGTGAAATGCCTGCCGGAGAAGATGTTGATGCTGTATGCGCGGCTGACGCGGTGACAGGTTTTTCAGTTATCATCAAATCCGTTTTCAAGGAGGACGTCATGCAAAAAATTCTCATCACCGCAGCACTCGCAGCAGGACTGCTGGCATCCATTCCGGCAATGGCCGACAGCGTGGTTGTGGAGGACGCCTGGATACGCGCCACCGCGCCCGGACAGGACAACGGCGCTTTGCGCTTCACCATCACCAGCCCGAAAGCGGGCAAGGTGACGGCGGTGTCCACGCCGGTTGCCGCGTCGGTGGAAATCCACACGATGACGCGCGAAGGCGGCAAGATGAAAATGCGCGCGATTGACGCGGTGGCGCTGCCTGCGGACACGGCGGTTGATCTTGGAGCGGGCGGCAACCACATCATGCTGATCGGCCTGAAACAGCCGATGAAAGCGGGCGACAGCGTGCCATTCACCGTGACGTTGCAAATTGGCGACGGCGGCAAGGAAACGGTGGAAGCCAAGGCGGAAGTCAGGCCGGTGGGCGGGGAGAGCGGCGGGCATGGCGGACACGGTATGCACCACGGGCATTGAAAGGGAATTGTAATTCCCCGTCATTCCAGCGCAAGCTGGAATCCAGTTAGAGATAAATGACCCGCGCAGCGGACAAAGCCTCATCATTGTCGTCCGGCTACGCCGGAATTATTTGATAAGCTGGATTCCAGCTTGCGCTGGAATGACGGGGCGCGCAGAGACGGCGGGGAAATCCCCCCTTTCAAGAGCCTGCCCCTGAAATGGGGTTGAGCGGGGGCGGGTGAAAGTGGGGATGGGTTTTCCCAACAAATCCCAAAAAACACCCCCAGCCAAGCAATTTCTCCCACTTTCGGCTATCATGCACCCCGGATTCCGGTTAACTATTTTTCGGTTGGAAAGGTTTGAACCATGAGCAAAACAGGTTATCTCGTTCTGGCAGTCGCAGTGTCCATCGTTTTGTGGGTGCTTGGCGGCTTCGTTTTCAATCACTGGGGCGGCATCATTTCCGTGATGGTCAGCATCACCCTCATCGGGCTGGCTGCTGGCAATTTCATGAATTCCCCCGAGCCGGAAAACAAGTAATCGACAGCCGCCCGTCGCGGCGGCGCACGGAGCCAGCCCTGCGGGTGTGGCTCCGTTTCTCTTTTCCTTTCCCATTCGCTCGTTCCGCCGCAGGCCGGAGCGTCGCACGCTAACTGGAATAATTCATGTCGTTCGCCACACTTGGCTTATCTGAAGCCATTCTTCGCGCCGTTTCCGAGCGCGGCTACACTGACCCCACACCGATTCAGGCGCAAGCCATCCCCGTCGTGCTGCAAGGCCGCGATTTGATGGGCGGCGCGCAAACCGGCACCGGCAAGACCGCCGGATTCACGCTGCCGCTGCTGCAACGCTTGATGGAGAAACCCGTCAGCGGCAAAGCCCGCATCCGCGCGCTGGTGCTGACACCGACGCGCGAACTCGCCGCGCAGGTGGAAGAAAGCGTGCGCGAATACGGCAAATATCTGCCGCTGAAATCCATGATGATGTTCGGCGGCGTCAACATCAATCCGCAAATCGAAAAACTGCGCGGGCGCGTGGACATTCTGGTCGCCACGCCCGGTCGCCTGCTCGATCATGTGCAGCAGTGCACCGTGGATTTGTCGCATGTGGAAATTCTGGTGCTGGACGAAGCCGACCGGATGCTGGACATGGGCTTCATCCGCGACATCAAAAAAATTCTCGCGCTGTTGCCCAAGCAGCGGCAAAACTTGCTGTTCTCGGCGACCTTCTCGGACGAGATCAAGTTGCTGGCGGAAGGCTTGCTGAACAATCCTGCGCTGGTCGAAGTCGCCCGCCGCAACGCCACTGCCGATACGGTGGAGCAAAAAGTGTATCCGGTGGATCGCGACAAGAAACGCGCACTGCTTTCCTGGTTAATCAAAGAGCGCAACTGGTTTCAGGTACTGGTGTTCACGCGCACCAA
>JAITMU010000012.1 GCA_031277195.1 Gallionellaceae bacterium
TCCATCACGCGCGTTTGCGCTTCGGCGAGTTCAGGATAGGCCGCGCCCATTTGCGCGACCAGATCGGGAACCATCCGGTAGAAAAACGCCGCCCGCGCGCCGAGTTTGTAGCCGTGGCGGATGGCGCGGCGGATGATGCGGCGCAGCACGTAGCCGCGCCCTTCGTTGCCGGGGATGACGCCGTCGGCGATCAAGAACGAGCAGGCGCGGATGTGGTCGGCCAGCACTTTCAGCGAGGGCGAATCAAGATCGCTGCACGCCGTCTCGCGCGCCGCCGCCGCGATCAAGGCCTGAAATAGGTCAATCTCGTAATTGGAATGCACGCCCTGCAACACCGCCGCGATGCGCTCCAGCCCCATGCCGGTATCGACTGAGGGCTTGGGCAGCGGGTGCATCACGCCCTGCTCGTCGCGGTTGAACTGCATGAAGACGTTGTTCCAGATTTCGATGAAGCGGTCGCCGTCTTCATCAGCCGAACCGGGCGGGCCGCCGGGACTGTGCGCGCCGTGGTCGTAAAAAATTTCGGTGCAGGGGCCGCAGGGACCCGTGTCGCCCATCATCCAGAAATTGTCGGATGCGTAGGGCGCGTGTTTGTTGTCGCCAATGCGAATCACGCGGTTCGCGGGTACGCCGATTTCCTTGACCCAGATGTCATAGGCTTCGTCGTCCTCGGCGTACACCGTCACGGTGAGTTTGTCCGCAGGCAGTTTGAATACCTGCGTCAACAATTCCCAGGCGAACCCGATCGCCTCGCGCTTGAAATAATCGCCAAAACTGAAATTGCCGAGCATTTCAAAAAACGTGTGATGGCGCGCGGTGTAGCCGACGTTTTCCAGATCGTTGTGCTTGCCGCCCGCGCGCACGCATTTCTGACTGCTCGCGGCGCGCGTGTAGGGGCGTTTGTCGAAGCCGAGAAACACATCCTTGAACTGATTCATGCCCGCGTTGGTGAACAGCAAGGTCGGGTCGTCATGCGGCACCAACGAACTGGACGGCACGACGGCGTGGCCTTTGGAGGCGAAGTAATCGAGGAATTTCTGTCGGATTTCGCTGCTTTTCATTTTCAATCGCTGATTGTTGGTTTTTGGTTATCGTAGGCTGCGCTTCATCCCAGCCTACAAGCGTGGAATCATACCATCCGCCCCACCCTCCGGCATCAGCGGTTACAATGACAGACTTTTTGCAACGGAATCCGTTCATGCCCGTCAGCATCAAAACGCCGGAAGAAATCGAAAAAATGCGCGTCGCCTGCCGTCTGGCCGCCGAACAACTGGATTACATCGCGCCCTTCGTGCAGCCCGGCATCACCACCGACGAACTCAACAAACTGTGCCACGACTACACGGTGAACGTGCAAGGCGCTGTCCCCGCGCCGCTGCATTATTCGCCGCAGGGACACACGCCCTATCCAAAATCCATCTGCACGTCGATCAACCATCAGGTCTGCCACGGCGTTCCCGGCGACAAAGTGTTGAAGAACGGCGACATCCTCAACATCGACGTCACGCCGATCAAGGACGGCTGGCATGGCGATGCCAGTCGCATGTTTTATGTCGGCACGCCGTCGATTCAGGCGAAGCGTTTGTGCGAAATCACGTATCACGCAATGTGGCTTGGCATTCGTTCGGTCAGGCCGGGCGCGTATCTCGGCGACATCGGCTATGCGATTCAGCGCTATGTCGAGTCGCAAGGTTACAGCGTGGTGCGCGAATTTTGCGGTCACGGCATCGGACGGAAATTTCACGAGGAACCGCAAGTGCTGCACTACGGCAAACCGCGCAGCGGCTTGAAGCTGGAGGTCGGCATGGTATTCACCATTGAACCGATGGTGAACGCCGGCAAAGCCGCCATTCGCCAGCTCGGCGACGGCTGGACGGTGGTGACCAAGGATCATTCCCTGTCGGCGCAGTGGGAGCATACGGTGGTGGTGACGGAGGATGGGGTTGAAGTGTTAACGGTGTCGGCAGGGACGCCAGGAGAGCCGGAATTTTAAGATGAGCCCACGCCGTACCTACTCCCTCTCCCTTGATGGGAGAGGGCTGGGGAGAGGGTGAAAATTTGCATTCCCCCTCTCCCCAACCCCTCTCCCGCAAGGGGAGAGGGGCTCACGACGCCTCACACACAATAGCCCTTGGCATGACCTCCGCCATCCCCCATCTCCGCGAAAGCCTCCGCGCCGCCCGCGCCGCGTTGCAGGCGGATTTCTCCGCGCGCCCTCACCCCAAACGCTATCTCCGCGCTCACGCGCAACAGGTGGACACTCATCTGCGCGCGCTCTGGCAGGCCATGCCGCCCACGCTCGCGCTGGTGGCGGTGGGCGGCTACGGGCGTGGCGAATTGTATCCGCATTCCGACATCGATCTCTTGATTCTGCTGCCGCAGCAAGCCGATGACGCGCTGCGAGAACGCCTGCAAACGCTGGTCGGCGCAATGTGGGACATCGGCCTGGAGGTCGGGCACAGCGTGCGCACGGTGGTGGAATGTCTGGAGGAATCCGCAGACATCACGGTGCAAACCAATCTGCTGGAAGCGCGATTTCTGAGCGGCAGCCGCGCGCTGTTCAACGACATGCGCGAGGCGCTCGCCGCCCGCATGAACCGCCGCGATTTTTATCTCGCCAAGGCGAGCGAGCAGCATAACCGCCACGCGCGCTACCGCGACACCGACTTCAATCTGGAACCCAATCTCAAGGAAAGCCCCGGCGGATTGCGCGATCTGCAAACCGTGTTGTGGATCAGCCGCGCCAGCAGTTTGGGCGCGAACTGGAATCAGCTTGCGAAACATGATCTGCTCACGCAGGAAGAAGCGCGCGCCATCGCGCGTTGCGAAACCCTGCTGCAAACCTTGCGCATTCACCTGCACTACGTCGCCGGTCGGCGCGAAGATCGCTTGTTGTTCGATTATCAAACTGCGGTGGCCGAACACATGCGCATCACTGCGAGCGCCACCTTGCGCGCCAGCGAAACCATGATGCGCCGCTACTACCGCGCCAAACGCGCGGCGCTGACGCTCTCCAGCATCCTGCTGCAAAACCTGCACGCGCGCCTGTTTCCGGAAGACACGCAAATGCGCCCGCTCAACGAGCGTTTCATCGCGCGCGGGAATCGGCTTGAGGCGCGCGAGGATGATTTGTTCGCCCGCGACCCTTCGGCGATGCTGGAAAATTTTCTGCTGCTGGAACAGCATCCCGATCTCACCGGATTAACAACGCCGACCCTGCGCGCGCTCTGGCGCGAACTGCCGCGCATCGACGCCGCGTTTCGCCGCGACCCGCGCAATCGTGAACTGTTCATGCGCATCCTGCGCCAGCCGCGCGGCATCACCCACGCGCTGCGGCGCATGCATTACACCGGTGTGCTGGGTCGCTACATTCCCGCATTCGGACGCATCACCGGCCAGATGCAGCACGATCTTTTTCACGTCTACACCGTGGACGAACACATCCTGATGGTGGTGCGCAATTTGCGCCGCTTCGCGCTGGACAGGCACGCGCGCGAACATCCTTTGTGCAACCGGCTTATGCGCGAATTCGCGCGTCCCGAAGCGCTGTATCTCGCCGGTCTGTTTCACGACATCGCCAAAGGGCGCGGCGGCGATCATTCCGCGCTGGGCAAAATCGACGCGGCGCGGTTTTGTCAGCAGCACAATCTGACGCGGGAAGATCGTGAACTGGTCGCCTGGCTGGTCGCGCAACATCTGTATTTTTCGCGCACCGCGCAAACCCGCGACCTGACCGATCCCGACGTGATCGCGGAATTTTCTGCCAACATTCCGAACGAGCGCCATCTGGTCGCGCTGTACCTGCTCACCGTGGCGGACATTCAGGGCACCAATCCTAAAATCTGGAATGCCTGGAAAAGCCAGTTGATGGAAAGTTTGTTTCTGGCTGCGCAACGCTACATGGCGGGCGACACTCACGCCGACAGCGCCGCCGAAATTCGCGCGCACGTTGCGGAAAAGATTGGCGCAGACCTCGCGCCGGAAATTCGCGAAATGTTCTGGGCGCAACTGGACACGCCGTATTTTCTGCAACACGACGCCGACGAAATTGCCTGGCACACGCGCCTGCTGGCGTCGCATCTCAACGCCAGCGCCCCGCTGGTCAACGCGCGCCCCGCTCCTGGCGGAGAAGGTTTGCAAGTGATGGTGTACTGCCCCGATCAGCCGTTTCTGTTCGCGCGCATCTGCACTTTCTTCGCCAGGCTCCGTTACAACATCGCCGAGGCTCGCATTCACGTCACGCATCACGGCTATGCGCTGGACAGCTTTCTCGTGCTGAGCGCCGAGCGCATGGCCGATGACGAAGCCATCCACCGCATCGAACGCGAACTGGCGCAACAGATCGCCCGCGCCGAACGGTTGCCCGCGCCGCCGACGGGACGCGCTGATCGTCAGCTTCGACATTTTCCGATTACGCCGGAAATCCACATCGAAGCGAACGGCAAAAATGGTTATCGCCTCTCGCTGATTGCCGGCGACACGCCCGGCCTCCTCGCCCGCGTCGCCCGCGTGCTGGCGCAACACCGGATTGATCTTTTCAGCGCCCGGATCAACACGCTGGGCGCGCGAGCGGAGGATGTTTTATATATCCGCGGCGCGACGCTGGCGCAACCTGAGAAGGTGGAGGCGTTGCGGGAGGAGTTGTTGCGGCAGATGGGGTAAGGGAGTTTTCATTTCCAGCCCCTCACCCTACCCTCTCCCCGCAAGCGGGGAGAGGGACTGCCATTATCCCCTCTCCCCATTTATGGGGAGAGGGCAGGGTGAGGGGAAAAACTCAATCTTCCTTGACGCGAAACTTGTCGTGACACGCCTTGCAAGCCTCACCCAGCTTGCCAAACTGCGCTTTGATGTCGCCAACATTGCCGCCTTGCGCCACTTTTGCCAGTTCGTTGGCTTCGCGGTTGAAATCCGTCGCCAGTTTTCGCACTTCATCCGGCTGTTTGAAAAACTCCGGTTTCAGGCGCGTCTTTTTCCAGCCGGTGCCTTGGTCGGTGCCGGGACCGAACAACACGCTCAACCCTGAATTGGCGACGGCGGCAATCGCATTGGCGGCGGCGATGACTTGATTCTTGTCGTAGGCTTCGGGACGATCAATCACCTGCGCCTTGATCTTGCCGACATTCCAGGCCATGAATGTGTAGGCGGACTGGCGCACCTTGATCTGCTGGTCTTCTTCCTTGCCCGCGAATGCGGACGTGCTGATTGCGGCGCACAAAATGGCCAATGCAAACTTCTTCACTTGCTGACTCCTCTTTCCTGATTAAAAACGACTGCTACCACTCCGGCGTGACCACCGCAGGCGGCGGCGCGGACTGTTCGACAAAAGGTTGTCCCCCGTTGGCCACGCTCCAAACAACCGCAACGGAAATCGCCCCTGCGAGGATGAAACGCAAAGCCACGCTCCAGGCCGACGACATGACCGGCGTCGCCGCTTCGTCATGTTCGACGCGCTTTTTGCCGGTCAACATGGGCAGGACAAGATTCTGTTTTTTGAAGATTGCGTACCAGGCAATCGCAAGGAGATGAAGGATCACCAAGGCGAGGAGCATGGTGTAAAAGCGATCATGCCAGCCGCTCATCCAGTCGCTCGTGTGCTTGGTCACCAAATCAAACAGGGGGCCGTGCGAGGCGATGTCGTCATTGGCAAACAAGCCGGTGACGGTGACGCCTACCAGAATGACGAGCAAGGCGATCACCGATAACGCACCCAGCGGATTATGTCCGTATCCCCGCCATTCTCCGTCCAGATAGGCGCGCAGACGATTCAACGTCGGAAAGAAACTGCAAAACCGCGCATTCGCCGTGCCGATGAATCCCCACAGCAAGCGGAACGCCAGCAGCCCCAGAATCAACAAGCCCGCGCGCTCGTGCCAGTCCATCAGATTGCCGCCCAGCTCGCCGCTGATGATGGCGAATGCGACAGACAGAACCAACAGCCAGTGGAACAGGCGCAGCGGAAAGTCCCATACGGTTATTTTGATTGACGGAAAATTCATGGGGTTTCAGTATGTTTAATCTCCCTCTCCCCGCTTGCGGGGAGAGGGTTGGGGTGAGGGGAAAACAGGCATCGGAAACAACGCCCCCTCACCCTCCCCTCTCCCCACAAGTGGGGAGAGGGAAAAACCGGCTCAATGCGCCATCACCTTCTGTGCCAATCCCGGATCAACCTTCAGCAACTCAGCCTCGTCGCTGACAATGTTCGCGGACTCATTGAGCAACACATCCTTGGCATCCTTCCGCGCTTTTTCCAGCGCGATGTCGGCGTCAAGATCGCGCTCGCTGGATGACAGGCCATCGTCGCGGAAAACAAAATCGTGGCTGCTCGCTTCCGCGCCCTGTTGCGCGACGTCGTTCTGCCGCGATTTCAGTTTGGCTTCGCGTTCGTCGCGCTCCTTGCGACGCTCGGCTTCGTTCAATGAAATCTGTTTTCTTTCGCGCATCGTCTTGATGTCGGCGATGTCTTCTTCCAGATTCTGGAAATCCTTGTCCTTGCTGGCGCGCGCGGCATGACGCGCCGTCAGCAGCGGCACCAAACGCGACAGGTCGCCGCTCGGCACATATTTCGCCGCCGGAATTTCGGTCCAGGGCAAGGCATTATCAAAACCGGATTCGCCGAAATCTTCCGCGCTCATCGCCGACGGCAGCACAATGTCCGGTGTCACGCCGCGCAACTGGGTTGTGCCGCCATTGACGCGGAAGAATTGCGCGATGGTCATTTTGAGTTCGCCGAGTTTCGGCGTCGAACTGCCGACGAATTCATCCAGACTGAGCATGGTCTGCACCGTGCCTTTGCCAAAGCTCTGGTCGCCGATCACCACGCCGCGGCCATAATCCTGAATCGCCGCCGCAAAAATTTCAGATGCCGAGGCCGACGCGCGATTGATGAGCACGCCCATCGGGCCGTCCCAGGCCTGAGCGTAAGTGGTATTGGACAACGCCGAAATTCTTCCGTCGGCATTGCGCTGCATCACCACAGGCCCCTTGCCGACGAACAAGCCAACCAGGCCGACCGCTTCGTCCAGCGAACCGCCGCCGTTGTTGCGCAGATCCACCAGCACGCCTTCCACGCCCTCTTTCCTGAAGTCCGCCAGAATGTTCGCCACGTCGCGCGTTGCGCTCTTGAAGTTGGGCTGACCATTTTCCCGCGCGGCGAAGTCCTGATAAAAACCCGGCAGGGTGATGACACCGATGCGATGCACGGCCTGACCCTTCTTCACTTCGATCACGGATTTTTTCGCTTCCTGCTTGTCCAGCGTGATTTTCTTGCGCACCAGCGAAATCCGCTTGTGATCGACATCCGGCCCCGCGCCAACCGGCAGGATATCGAGCACGACCACCGTATTTTCCTCGCCGCGAATCAGGGTTACGGCGTCATCCACACGCCATCCGCTCACATCGACCATCTCGCCTTTTTCACCCTGCGCCACGCCAACAATGCGGTCGCCAACCTTGATCTGCCCGGACAGCATGGCCGGGCTGCCTGCCGTCAGTTCGCGGATGGTGATGTAGTCGTCCTTCTCCTGCAACAACGCGCCGATGCCGAACAGCGACAGCCGCATCGAAATGCTGAACTGATCCGACGCCTTCACGCCCATGTAGTCGCTGTGCGGGTCTATCGAGTTCGTCCAGACATCCATGAAACTCTGAAACACTTCGTCGCGCTTGATCTTCGACACGCTGCTCAACAGATTGGCATAACGCTTGTCCAGAATCGCGGCAATTTCCTTGTCCTGCTTGCCCGCCAGCTTGAGCCGCAGCCAGTCGTTCTTGACGCGCTTGCGCCATAGATCATTCAACTCATCCGTCGACGCAGGCCAGGCCGCATCCTTGCGGTCGGCCTCGTAACTTTCCTTGGCCGTGAAATCGAATCCCTTGCCGAGCAGCGCGCGCGCATGGGCAATGCGCTCGGCGAGACGCTGCCGGTACAGGTCATACATCACGAACGGAATCCCCGCATCCTCACCTTCGGCAGTACCCCGGATGACATCATCAAGCGCAGTGCGCGCCGGTGTCAGACAGTCGATGTCGGATTGCAGGAAAAACAGCCGCTGGCCATCCAGCATTTTCAGATAACCGTCGAATATTTTTATCGAAGCGGCATCATCGAGATCGGGATGCAGATAGTGATATTTTTCAACCAGAATGGCGCTCAAAGATGCCGCGCGCGCCTCGTCGCGCAAGGGCTCGAATGCCGACGCTCCGGCTGCGGGGGCAAAACATTGCCGCTGCTCGACCAGTCCGATCGCCGCGACTTCATTTTTTTTCAGCGCAGGCGCGGCGGCAACCTGCAAGACGCTCAAACACAGCGCAATGGCAATCCAGCGCCAGTGATTCGGGATTTTCTGCATGAAACAACTCCGTTGCGAAGGCTCACGGTTGACAGCGTGGCCTGGGAAAGGTTCGCAATATACCTTATGTGCAGCCATCCCGCGCGCATCCGTCATTCCAGCGAAAACGAGGCGAAGCCGAGTTTCGAGGAACGGCCAAGCTGGAATGACGAGGGATAATGCAAAATTTCAGAAAACGTAAGCTAAATTCCTGCTTTCGCGGGATTGGCGAAGCTGGGGTAAACTGTCCCGCATTCCCCAAACTACAAGGAGAACCCGATGTCCCGCGCATTCCCTGACAATTCCCGTTCCATAGGCAACACACCGCTGGTCAAACTCAATCGCGTCGTCGGCGATGCCAAAGCCACGGTGCTGGTAAAAATGGAGAGCCGCAATCCGGCCAATTCGGTGAAAGACCGCATCGGCGCGGCGCTGATTGACGACGCGCAAAAGCGCGGTCTGCTGGGCGCGGGCAAGGAAATCGTCGAACCCACCAGCGGCAACACCGGCATCGCGCTGGCCTTCGTCGCCGCCGCGCGCGGCATTCCGCTGACGCTGACCATGCCGGAAACCATGAGCATCGAACGGCGCAAACTGCTGGTCGCGCTGGGCGCGAAACTGGCGCTGACCGAGGGCGCGAAAGGCATGAGCGGCGCGATAGCGAAAGCGAAGGAAATCGCCGAATCCGATCCGAAATACGTACTGCTGCAACAGTTCGAAAATCCCGCCAATGTCGCCATTCACGAAGCCACCACCGGCCCCGAAGTGTGGAACGATACCGACGGCGCGGTGGATATTTTCGTCGCGGGCGTCGGCACCGGCGGCACCATCACCGGCGTGTCGCGCTACATCAAGCAGACCAAGGGAAAAAACATCCAGTCCGTCGCCGTGGAACCCGCTGCCAGCCCCGTCCTCACGCAAAAGCGCGCAGGCGAAGAACTCAAACCCGCGCCGCACAAGATACAAGGCCTCGGCGCCGGTTTTGTGCCCGGCATTCTCGACCTGTCGCTGATTGATGCCGTGGAAACGGTGAGTAACGAGGAAGCCGTCGATTACGCCCGCCGTCTGACGCGCGAAGAAGGCATTCTCGCCGGCATCTCCGGCGGCGCAGCGGTGGCCGTCGCGGTACGACTGGCGCAGCGCGCGGAAAACGCCGGAAAAACCATCGTGGTCGTATTGCCGGATTCAGGGGAGCGGTATCTGAGTTCGATCCTGTTTGAAGGCATCTTCGACGCGTCGGGGTTGCCGGTGTGAGTATTGAATGGGTGGATTACCCCGCCTCGTAGGCTGGGTGGAGCGCAGCGATACCCAGCATGAACGGCGCAGCAACGCCGGGATTGCGCTTCGCTCCATCCCAGCCTACGGAACCGAGCTTGCGCGCGCCCGCTTCAACGCCTGCGCAAGCTGAAACACCGTCATCGCGTAGTAATGACTGTTGTTGTACTTCATGATGACATCAAAGTTATCAAACACCAGCCAGTATTCCTTTCGACCATCCAGCATCGTAAAATTCAACAGTCGCGCCATGACAGTGCCGTAATTGCCATACCACCACCACAAAGCCCCCCCGCTGACATCCTCTCCTGAGAATCCCGAGAACTTCGAGTACGCTCTGCCATCCGTTCCTGTGACGGTCTGCGACGGGGCTAACATTGGCTTGGCGGGTAATATGACACCCGCTTCTTCCCATGCGGACAGCGAACGCATGGAAGGGTCAAGATCAGCCGCGTTGGTCACTTGCAACGCCACAGGCTGTCCTGCGCGCCAACCATGCTGCTGCAAATAATTAGCCACGCTGCCGATGGCATCTATCGGGTTATTCAACAGATCGGCGCGGTCGTCGCCATCCCAATCCACCGCATATTTTCGGTAACTGCTCGGCATGAACTGCGGAATGCCCAGCGCACCGGCATAGGAACCGCGCGTTTCGGCCATGTCCATCCCCCGCTCTCGCGCCAGCAGCAGATATTGCTCCAGTTCACTGCGGAAAAAATCGGCGCGGCGAGGGTAGTCAAACGCCAGTGTGGTCAAGGCGGACAGCGTGTTGTGCTTGCCGGTGTTTGCGCCGTATCGCGTTTCAACGCCGATCAACGCCACGATGATTTCCTGCGGCACGCCATATTTTTGTTCGGCGCGCTGCAAGGAGGCAGGCCAGGTTTTCCAGAACGCCAGGCCGTTGTTGATTTGTTTCTGCGTCATGAAACTGCCGCGATATTCCGCCCAGGGTTTGGGCGCGACCACCGGACGGGAAATGGCCTCGATAACGGCGTCTTGATGCTCAACCTGCTGGAACGTCCGCTCCAGCTCGGCGCGCTCAAAACCGTGCTTTTGCACCATCTCGTCGATAAATCCAGACAGACCGGGGAAGTCGTCCGCGCACGCTTGCAGCGGCGCAAGCAGAAACAACAGGGGAACCAACAGACGGGGAATCATGACTGAACATTGTACTCGACAGCGTAACCTGCCACTGCTAAATTTGGGGAGTACGTCCGGTCTTCATCGTCTTATTTCAATCGAACAGAAAACCTCATCATGGAAAAAACCGCACAACATCACCGCCTCCTGATTCTCGGCTCCGGCCCCGCTGGCTACACCGCCGCCGTGTATGCCGCACGCGCCAATCTCAATCCCGCATTGATCACCGGGCTGGCGCAAGGCGGCCAGTTGACGACCACCACCGAAGTGGACAACTGGCCTGCGGATTACGCCGGCGTGCAAGGCCCGGAACTGATGGATCGCTTCCTGAAGCACGCCGAGCGTTTCAACACGCAGATCATTTTCGACCACATCCACACCGCCAAATTGCAGCAAAAACCGTTTTTGCTGGAAGGCGACTCCGGCAACTACACCTGCGATGCGCTGATCATCGCCACCGGCGCGTCGGCGCAATATCTTGGTCTGCCCTCGGAAGAAGCCTTCATGGGAAAAGGCGTGTCCGCCTGCGCCACCTGCGACGGGTTTTTCTACCGCAATCAGGATGTCGCCGTGGTCGGCGGCGGGAATACCGCCGTGGAAGAAGCGCTGTATCTGTCCAACATCGCGCGTCACGTCATCCTGATTCACCGCCGCGACACGTTCCGCGCCGAGCGCATCATGGTTGATCGTTTGATGGCGCGCGTGAAGGAAGGAAAAATTTCGCTGCAACTGCATCAGGTGCTGGACGAAGTGCTGGGCGACGACAACGGCGTAACCGGCGTGCGCCTCAAAAACGTGCAAACCGGCGACACGCAAGACCTCGCCGTCTCCGGCGCATTCATCGCCATCGGCCACAAACCCAACACCGATCTTTTTGTCGGCCAACTGGAAATGAACAACGGCTACCTCATCACCCGCAGCGGCCTCAACGGCGACGCAACCGCCACCAGCATCAACGGCGTATTCGCCGCAGGCGATGTGCAGGATCACATCTACCGCCAGGCCATCACCAGCGCCGCCACCGGCTGCATGGCCGCGCTGGATGCGGATCATTATCTGGCAACACACAGGAAAAACTGAATGCAGCCAGCCGCGCCGGTGAACCGTGCGAAACAAAAAAGGCAAGCCCGCAGGCTTGCCTTTTGCTTTGGGGCGGCGTCGGATTAGATAACGCCCTGCCCCAGCATGGCGTCGGCGACTTTCACAAACCCTGCGATATTCGCGCCGGTCACGTAACTGACCCGACCATCGGCTTGAACGCCGTGTTGGACGCAGGCGTTGTGGATGTTCTGCATGATGCCGAGCAGGCGCGCGTCAACTTCTTCCCGTGACCAGGACAGGCGCAATGCGTTCTGGCTCATTTCCAGACCGGATGTCGCCACGCCACCGGCGTTGCTTGCCTTGCCCGGCGCGTACAGCACACCGGCGTTCTCGAACACGTCAACAGCTTCCAGCGTGGACGGCATGTTCGCGCCCTCGCCCACGCATATGACGCCATTCTTCACCAGCGTGCGCGCGTCGTCGCCGTTGAGCTCGTTTTGCGTGGCGCACGGCAGCGCCACATCCACCGGCACTTTCCACGGGTTTTCTCCGGCGAGGAAACGCGCGCCGACGCGCTGGGCGTAGTCGGAGACGCGACCGTATTCCTTGTTTTTCACTTCCATGAGAATCGCCAGTTTTTCGGCGGTGAATCCATCTTCATCGACGACCGTGCCGCTGGAATCAGAAACAGTAATCACCTTTCCGCCCAAGGCCATCGCTTTTTCGACGGCGTATTGCGCGACGTTGCCCGAACCGGAAACCGATACGCGCAGACCGTCGAAGCTGCGGCCGTTGCGTTTGAGCATTTCCTGCGCGAAGTAAACGAGGCCGTAGCCCGTGGCTTCCGGGCGCACCAGCGAACCGCCAAAGGACAGACCCTTGCCGGTGAATACGCAGTCAGCGCGATTGGTCAGTTTCTTGACCATGCCGGCGATATAGCCGACTTCGCGTCCGCCCACGCCGATGTCGCCTGCGGGCACGTCCGTGTCCGCGCCGACGTGACGGAACAACTCAGTGGCAAACGCCTGGCAAAACCGCATGATCTCGCCCTGGCTTTTACCCTTGGGATCGAAGTCGCAACCGCCTTTGCCGCCGCCCATCGGCAGCGTCGTCAATGCATTTTTGAAGGTTTGCTCAAACGCCAGAAATTTAAGCACGGAGAGATTGACCGAAGGATGAAAACGTATGCCGCCCTTGTACGGACCGATCGCCATGTTGTGCTGAATGCGGAAGGCGCGGTTGACCTGCACATTGCCCTGATCATCCACCCAGGTGACGCGGAACATGATGACGCGCTCGGGTTCGACCAGACGTTCGAGCAAACCTTGTTCGGCATAACGCGGATTTTTTTCAATGAACGGCCAGAGGCTGTGCATCACCTCGGTGACAGCCTGCATGAATTCGGGTTGGTTGGGATTCTTCGCCGCGACGCGGGCGAGAAAGCTGTCTAATGTGTGTTGCATGATGGGGTTCTTTCTTGAGCAATTAAATGGGGGAAACGCAAAGCATGTGGGAATGGCCTGTGCCTATAACAGCAGATGTCGGCTCTGAAATTCGAGTTCCCGAAACCGGCTGAAACAACGCCGGCGGCGTGAAGATGGGCGGGTGGTATCCATGACTGTTCGGCGCGCATTGTACGGCAACTCAATACCGTCGAACAGTAGCTTGCAAACTGAAAACAAGGAGAATTTTGTAGCAGCATCCGGAAAAATTGCGTCCGTTCCGAAACAATCGCAGATGACCGATTTTGATCCCGCGCTAAATCGCAGATTCATCCGTCTCCCCCGTGCGAATGCGGATAACCTGCTCCACGGCGCTGACGAAAATTTTCCCGTCGCCAATCTTGCCGGTGCGCGCGGCTTTGATGATGGCATCCACCACGGTGTCGAGCAGCGAGGAGGGAATCACCACTTCAATTTTGACCTTCGGCAAAAAATCCACCACGTACTCTGCGCCACGATAGAGTTCCGTGTGGCCTTTCTGGCGTCCGAAGCCCTTGACCTCGGTGACGGTCAAACCGGACACCCCCAGTTCGGACAACGCTTCACGCACGTCATCCAGTTTGAACGGTTTGATGATGGC
>JAITMU010000114.1 GCA_031277195.1 Gallionellaceae bacterium
ATCGCCGGTGCCAGCCGGGATGCCGGTTCCCGTGAGCGCGACGGAAGGGGAGCTGTTCGTCATTGACGATCTGCTGATCGACACGCCCTCGCGCACGACGCTGATTCCGGTCAAGGGCGATTCGATGATGGATGCGGGCATTCATAACGGCGATGTCGCCGTGGTGGAAAAACGCCCCACCGCCAACATCGGCGACATCGTTGTTGCCATCGTGGACGACGAATTCACCTTGAAAACGCTGGATCGCGAACGAGGAAAATTCATCCTGCGTCCGGCCAATCCCGCTTATCCGGTCATTCGTCCGCAAGGGACGCTGGAGATTTTTGGCGTGATGGTTGGGTTGGTGCGTAAATACCGGGCATAAAACGCGCCGCACTAAAACCAGAACCTCACCCCCGCCAGCCATTGCAACTGTCGCGTTGATCCGCCGTCGGCGCGAACATAATCCGCCGTCGTCCCATAGTTCCCCGACCATTCCACGCCGACATAAGGCGCGAATTCGCGATGGCATTCGCAGCGCAGTCGCAGGCCTGCGGAGACTTCCGCCAGGCCGCTGCCCAGGCGTCGCACAGGGTCGTTCTGGCCGTATAACTGGACTTCCACTTCCGGTTCGAGGATCAGTTGCTGGCTGAACAGCAGTTCGTAACTGGCTTCAAGACGTAACGCGGTGCGACCGCCGCTGCCGACGTAGGCCGTGGTTTCCAGTTCAAACCAGTACGGCGCAAGCCCCGCAATGCCGACCGCCAGCCATTGACGATCAGCAGATGCGCCCGCGTCCAGCCGCGCGCCCAACTGCACATCCCAGTAAGGCGCGATGGCGTGACCCCATAACAACTCCGAGCGGGATTCCTGCAATTTCCCCTTTGCGACATCACCTTCGGCTTTCACGACCAGGCGGTCATAGGTGGTGCCGTACCAGGCTTGCAAATCATAAGCAGTGCTGTCATCGCCATGCCGGGTAAATTGGCGTTCCAGTTTTTCGCCGAGCAGCGCTGAGAACCGGTGTTCATCCATCAACATCAGCGGATGCGCGCCGGTCACTGCGTAATCGCCTTCGCCGCGCTTGAAACCGTCGGAATAAGCGTGCGGGTCGCGCGCATCCGTTGGCGCAGAGTCGTCTTGCATGCGCATGTCGCCGTGATCCATCGCGGGCATATCCTGCGCGTGTGCCGCAATGCTGGAACCCAGGAGCAGCAACGCCGCCAGCATCCGAAAGTATTTTGTCGTCAGCATGTTCACGCTCACGACACCAGGACTTCGCGGAACATGCCCGCATCCATGTGCATCATCAGATGGCAATGCCATGCCCAGCGCCCCAGCGCGTCTGCGGTCACGAGAAAGCTGATGCGTTGCGCGGGTTGCACCGGCAGCGTGTGCCGCCGCGCGAGAAAATCTCCGTCGGGCGTTTCCAGTTCGCTCCACATTCCATGCAAATGCATCGGGTGCGTCATCATGGTGTCGTTATGCAGAATCACGCGCAGGCGTTCGCCGTGACGGAAATGCACCGGCGTCGATTGACCAAACTCCAGGCCGTCCATCGACCAACTGTATCGCGCCATGTTGCCGGTGAGATGCAACTCGATTTCGCGTTCAGCGCCTCTGTCGTTCAGCGGGCCGGATGGCGTATGCAAATCGGCCAGCGTCAACACGCGCCGTCCGTTGTTGCGCAGGCCAATGCCGGGGTCGTCGAGATTGGTGCGCGGCATATCCACGCGCATGTCGGTACTCGCGCCGTACTCGGTGCGCGCGTGACGCACGGTTTGTGATGGAACAGCGAGGGCAGGATGTTCGTGTTCCATCATCATCATGTCCTCGTCCGACATGCCGGACATGGCATCGTGATCCATTTCCATCCCGCCCATCATGTCCGCCATGCCCAGCCATTCAACCGGATCCGGCGTCGGCACCGGCGCTTCCAGTCCTGCGCGCACCGCCAGCGTGGCGCGCGCGTAGCCGGAGCGATCCAGCGATTGCGCGAAAACGGTGTAGGCGTCGTCTTGCGGTTCCACGATCACGTCCACGGTTTCGCCGGGGCCAAAGCGGAATTCATCCACCGTCACCGGCTCGACATCCACGCCATCGACATGCACCACCTTGAGCTTCAAGCCGGGAATCCGCACGTCGTAGAAGGTGTGCCCCGCGCCATTGATCATGCGCAAGCGCACGCGCTCGCCGGGACGGAACAGCGCCGTCCAGTTGCCCGCAGGCGTGACGCCATTGACGAGATAGGTCAACGTCTGCGCGGAGAGATCGGCCAGATCGGTCGGGCTCATGCGCATCTCGTGCCACATCTTGCGTTTGCTGATGGCCGCCCCCAGACCCTCGCGCGCCGCGTCGCGGAAAAAATCCGGCACCGTGGGCTGGATGTAGTTGTAGTAATCGCTTTGCACTTTGAGCTTGGCAAAAATCCGCATCGCATCTTCATCCGTCCAGTCGGAAAAGAGCAGCACATGCTCGCGATCTGCGCGCAAGGTTTCAGCGCCAGCGGGATCAATGATGATCGCGCCATACATGCCGGTATTTTCCTGAAAGCCGGAATGCGAGTGATACCAGTACGTTCCGCTTTGCCGCACCTTGAAACGATAGGTGAACGTCTCTCCCGGCGCGATGCCGCCAAAGCTGATGCCGGGCACGCCGTCCATCTGGTAGGGCAGGAGGATGCCATGCCAGTGCAGGGAGGTCGTCTCCCGCAGCCGGTTCGTCACGCGGATGGTGACGGTTTCGCCTTCGCGCCAGCGCAGCGTGGGCGCGGGCAGGGAACCGTTGATCGTGGTCGCCATGCCGGGCATGCCGGTGAAATTCACCGGAGATTCCGCGACCGTCAAATCGAATTCATTACCGCGCAATACCGGCGCGGTGCCGTGAGCAATCTGCATGTCTTGCGCCCACACGCGCAGGGCGGAGGTTGATAGCGCGGTGAGCACGCCGCCAGCGGCCAAGCCTTGCACAAATCGGCGGCGACCCGGGTTGGCGGGAGGGAAAAGCGGGTGATGTGGCATGGCTTGGAGAGGCATCCTTTCTCCCGTGCGGGAAAGAGGCAGAGAAAAAACTATGCGTTGGATTTGAGCAAGTCCGACCCGCGACCAAGAATATCGTTGTCAATCTCGCCGATGGCTTGTTTGTCTTTATCGTCGTAATCCAGCGCATTCAGCATGTGCTGGATTATATTGAGCCGCGCGCGCCGCTTGTCGTTGGCGCGCACGACCGTCCATGGCGCGTTATCGGTGTGCGTCTTTTCCATCAGGGCATCGCGCCTGTCCGTGTAGTCGTCCCACTTCTTCAACGCCGCAATGTCCATGTCCGACAGCTTCCAGATTTTCAGCGGATCGTGGCGTCGCTCGTGAAAGCGTTTGAGCTGCATCTCCTGGCCGATGTCGAGCCAGAACTTGAAGAAATAAATGCCCTCGTCAACGATCAGATTTTCAAAATGCGGCACGGCTTCCATGAATGCCTTGTATTGTTTCTCCGTGCAAAATCCCATCACCGGTTCCACCACCGCGCGGTTGTACCAGGAACGGTTGAACAGCACGATCTCGCCCGATGTCGGGAAGTGTTCAACATAGCGCTGGAAATACCACTGGCCGGTTTCCGTGGTCGTGGGTTTGTCGAGCGCGACGGCGCGGGTGTAGCGGGGGTTCATGTTGGCCTGAATCGCGCTGATCGCGCCATCCTTGCCCGCAGCGTCGCGGCCTTCAAACAAGGCCATCAAACGCTTTCCCGTGTGTTTCATCCAGAATTGCGCCTTCACCAACTCGATTTGCAGCAGTCGCAACGCCTGTTCGTACTTGTCCTCATCCAGCTTGTTTTTGTAGGGAAAGCCGCCGGACGCGAGGTCGGCTTTATCGACCCAGTTGGGCAGGACAGGATCGTCAATATCGAAGCGATGTTTTTTGCCGCTGATCTCAAGGATGACCGCGCGACTGAGATGGTTGGTTGGCATGAAAAGACGGCAGGAAAGGTGTCGAGGGATGGTGCAAAACATTTGGAGGGTTGTCAATAAATCTTGAAAAAACCCATCCCCACCCTAACCCTCCCCTTGAAGGGGAGGGGACTTTCGCGCTTCGCTTTTTCATTCCTTCCCTCCCCTTCAAGGGGAGGGTTAGGGTGGGGATGGGTGTCCCCCAAAGCCGGCACCCAGATGTTTACAAGGGTAGAATACCCGCATGATACTCACCATCTTCTGTCTGGTTTACCTCGCGCTTGCCATTGGACATTTACCCGGATTCCGGCTGGACAGAACCGGCGCGGCGATGGTGGGCGCGATGTTGTTGCTCGTGTTCGGATACATCACGCCAGCCGAAGCCTGGGACGCCATTGATTATCCGACCATCGGTTTGCTGTTCGGCCTGATGGTGATCTCCGCCGCGTTCAAGGTCGCGGGCTTCTATGATCGCGTCGCCTGGAAAATCGGCAGCTTCGATGTCGGCCCCAAAACATTGCTGGCCATCGTCATCGCGGTTTCCGGCGGTTTGTCGGCGCTGCTGACCAACGATGTGATCGTGCTGGCGATGACACCGATGTTTTGCGCCATCTGTCAGGCGCGCCGATTGAATCCCGTGCCTTTCCTGCTTGCGTTCTGCTACGCGGCCAATATCGGCGCAGCCGCAACGCTGATTGGCAGCCCGCAAAACATGATCGCGGTCGAAGCCTTGCGCGTCTCGTTCGTCGGACTGGCGGCGGTGGCGCTGGTGCCGGTCATCATCAGCCTGCCGCTGATCTGGGTCGTCATGGTTTGGTTGTATCGCGGGCAGTGGCATCTCGCGGAGGCGACGGATGCGCCGCTGCCGAGCGTGCCGCCGACGGGATATAGCCAGGCGGAAACGCTGCAAGCCGCGCTGGTTGCCACCGCGGTTGTCATCGCCTTCATCGTCACCGATTGGCCGCACATGCTGGTCGCAATGGCGGGCGCGAGTTTTTTGCTGGTCAGTCGCCGCTATGCCTCGGACGACATGATCAGCGAAGTGGACGGCAATCTGATTCTGTTGCTGTTCGGCCTGTTCGTCGTCAATGCGGCGCTGGCGACCACCGGCATTCCGCAGGAAGCGCTGGGCTACATGCGCGACGCCGGTTTTGATCTGCGCGAACCGGTGTCCATGATGGCGATCATGTCCGTGCTGAGCAACATCATCGGCAACAATCCCGCCGTGATGCTGGTGATGCCGTTGCTTGGCGGCGCGGAACACGCCAACGCGCTCGGCGCGGCCATCACCATCGGCACGGGCTTCGCATCGAACGCGCTGATCTTTGGCAGTCTGGCCGGCATCATCGTCACCGAAGAAAGCCGCCGGAGCGGCGTCGTGATCAGTTTCAGGGATTTCTCACGGGCGGGCGTGCCCGTTGCGGTGTTGAGCTTGCTGGTGGCGGCGGGATGGATGCTGTATCTGGGATACTGAGCCACAAATAAAAATCGCTCCCGAAGGAGCGATTTTTTTTGGGCAGTCGTGCTTAGTTGCCGCTCTTTCTTTCGCTGCTGATGCGGCTGTCTTCCATGATGAGCATGAACGCAGCGAACAAAGGAATACCGATGATGATAGCGATGCCTTCCATGTGTGAATCTCCTCTCCGAAAAATTTTACAGTTCACTATGTAGCAGGGGCGCTTGAATGAGTTGCACATACAAGCAGGCCGCACTGTAACACGAATTTCCCGAGTAAAACAGTAGACAATTCCCCTATTTCATTGAAGGGAATAGGCTTTTATGAAATTATGTTGGGGTTTATTACGTTTGGTTTGATAACCCGCCGTTCCGCGTCATCACTCCGTCATTCCCGCGCGGTTATCAAAATGCTCCAGCGTAGCCGGACAACAATGATTCCTTCCCCCGTTTACGGGGGAAGGTTAGGATGGGGGGGAAGTATTTATTCTCTTTGATTTTCTCCCCCCACCCCAACCCTCCCCCGCAAGCGGAGGAGGGGGCGGCTCATTTATTCCGGACAGCAGTGAGTGTTCGCTGGAATGACGGCCGCTTATTGCGCCTCAACCAACGACCACCCCTCCTCGGTGTGGCAGGTCTCGCACTTGCGTCGTGCCGGGCTTTGTTCCACATCCTTGTGACCGGCATCCTGGCGGTGGCAGTAATAGCACTCTCTCGGCGGCTTGACCATGTACAAACGCCCCTTATGGCAGTTGGTGCATTTCACGTCCTGATGTTTGCCTTTCAGCACGAAAGGCGTCACTCGGTTGTGTTCAAAGATGGTGGGCTTCCAGCCCTTTTCGTTGTGACAGTTGCCGCATAACGCGCCGAACATCCTGCCGTGCGCGTCATCGTTCGCGTGGCAATAGACGCACAGCACCGGCAGTTTGTTCTTGAAATTATTGCCGCGATGGCAGCCGATGCAAGGCGCGCCCTTGTGCTTGTCGGGCAGTTCGTAACCCGTTGCCTGCGTGTGATCGAACAGGGTGGACTTCCACGCGGTTTCCGTGTGGCAGGTTTCACACAGCGTACCGAGACCGCCCTGGTGAATATCCTTTTTCTGATGGCAGGTGACGCAGCCGGAATGCAGCTTGACGGTGAACTTGCCGTCTCGGTGACAAGTCTCGCACGCCAGTGTTTTGTGACTGCCCTCCAGCGGAAAAGTGGTCTTGGTGTCGTGATCAAAATCAGACCGCGCGCCTGCCGCGCTGCCCGTTCCCCAGGTTTGCTGGTTGTGACAGTTACCGCAAGCCATGCCTTTTTGTCCGCCGTGCTTGTCGTCCTTCGCGTGACAAGCGGAGCAATTGCTGCGAACCCGGAACGGCCCATCGCGATGGCAAGCGGCGCAGGCGACAGTCTTGTGGGCATCCGTCAGCGGAAAGCGCGTCTTCGCACTGTGATCAAAGCGGATGTCTTTCCAGCTTGTTTTGGCATGACAACCATCGCATTTCCCCTCGAAGCGACCCGCATGCGTGTTGTCCTTGGCATGGCACGACGCGCAATCCGCACCCGGCGGCGTCGCCGCGTGTTCGGCAGCGTGTGCAGGCAGCGTAATCATCAGACCGAAACAGAGGGCGGCGAAAATGCGAACAGAAAAAATCATGCGTGAACTCCGAACCAAACTTTTCCATCAACAAGCGAGAGAGTTTATCACGATGAACCGCGAGGAGAAGGTAGGGCGGGGCTTGCCCCGCGCGGTTGGCGTACTCTCGCTGCTAATTTGCCTCACATGATGCGGACGTTGAAAT
>JAITMU010000065.1 GCA_031277195.1 Gallionellaceae bacterium
ATGCGGCGAAATTGAGTTTGCACAAGATGACGATAGCGCCTTGCGTTATGGCGACGCACTGGACGCCGCCAGCGCCAAAGCCGACGAGCGTCGCGCGCAAGCGTTGCGCGCCACCCGTAAAAAACTGAAACTGACGCAGGCGGAAGCGGGTCGTTTGTTCGGCGGCGGCGCGTCAGCCTTTTCCGAATACGAGCGTGGCAAAACCCAACCGCACAAATCCACCGTGCTGCTGTTGCGCTTGCTGGATCGTCATCCGGAGTTGTTGAACGAATTAGCGCGTTAAAAAATCAAGCGCCGTCCCGAATCAAACAATCTCCCGCCACCCCACCCCCTCCTCCTGCGTCGCCACCGTCACCCACGATGCCTCGCAATTCAGCGCCGCGCTCAACGCGGCCACGGCCAGTTCCGGCGTGTTGTTTTTGCGGCTCAGATGTGCGGCGATGATGTGTTGCAGGCGGCTGCAATCCAGACATTCCAGCAGCGCGGCGGCTTCCTGGTTGTTGAGGTGGCCGAAGCGTCCGCCGACGCGCTGTTTCAGGCTCCAGGGATAATCGCCCGCGGCGAGCATGGCGGCGTCGTGATTGCATTCCAGCACCAGCGCGTCGCAGCCATTCAGGGTGGCTTCGATGTGCGGGGTGATGCAGCCGGTGTCGGTCAGCACGCCCAGGCGGCGCGCGCCATCGCCGAAGGTGTATTGCACCGGCTCGGCGGCATCATGCGGGACGGCGTAGGGCTGTATGCGCAGGTCGCCGATGGCGAATGCGTGTTGCGGGGAAATTTCAGTGAGGCGGGTCACGCCGTTGAACGCAGCGTCGTGCGCGAGCCGCGTGCCGTGGGTGAGCCAAACAGGGATGTCGCACCGCCGCGCCAATCGCGCAACGCCGCCGATGTGGTCGCCGTGCTCGTGGGTGACGATGATGCCGTCGATGTCTTCCGGCGACAAACCGAGCCGCGCCAGCCGCATGACGGTTTCGGATAACCCGAAACCGCAATCCATCAACACGCGGGTGACGCCCGCCTGCACGACCAGCGCGTTGCCTTCGCTGCCGCTGCCAAGCAAGGCAAAGCGCATGGGCGGTTACTTTCCGCCCAGTGTCGTGAACAGATTTTTAGTGATGTCCTGCGTCAGTTCGCCGATATTCTCGTTGACTTCCGAAGGATGCGCGCTCACTTCGCAGTAGTTGCCCAGTTCGCGCACCTGAATCTGGTAACGCACGCCCTTGGGCGCGTCGTCGCCTTTCCAGAATTTGAGCTTGTCCAGCATTCCCTTCTCTTTCGCAGGCGGATCGATGCGCACATAATAAAGACCCGCCAGACGATTCTTGTCAGTCACCGTGTATTTCAGACGCTCAATCGCCAGACCAACCTTGCGCCAGCTTTTATCGAACGGCTCGTTCATCTTGATGTAAGGCGAATCGCCCTGCGTCAGCATTTCCGGCGGCGCGACAGAGCCATCGTCCTGCATGGCGATGGTGGTCGTTACGCCATCTTCGCCGACTTCCGTCCCCTCGCTTCCGCCCAGCTTGACTGCCAGCATCTGCAGCATGGCGGCTTCCAGTTCAGGATCATTGGGGCGGCTCTGCCAACCCTTGTCGCCATCTTCCAGACCGGTGTGGCTCAGATAAATTTCCGTGCCTGCGCCATCGTTGACGCGCTCAAGACGCGCGCGGTACATGTCGCGCGTGCCCGATTCATAAAGATTATCCGCGAATTTGCCGAGCAAGGTTCGCAGGCCGCCCTTGGGAATGCTGGCGCGGTTTTCAGCCCAGTCGGTTTCGATCACGCCCGCCTGAGGATTGTCGGTTTTGATCTGCAAGCCGTTATCGGTGAAGAACGCCTTGACCTGCGGCCAGACATTTTCCGCCGTGTCTTCCACCACCAGCCAGCGTTTCGCGCCGTCGCGCTCCATGCGCACTTTGGGCGATTTCGGCAACACCGCCGGTCCCGTCGCCGCTTCCGGCGCGGCATCATCGCCTTTGACGAAATCAGAATAATTCGCCGCCTCGTCGTCCTCCGGCAGCGTGTAATGATCGCCCGCCGCAGGCGTGGTCAGATCCGGCGGGACTTCCAGCGACGCCGCTCTGGCCGACTTGCCGCCGTAATCGACTTTTTTGTTTTCCAGCGCCATGCTGCCGCATCCAGCCAATGTCACCAGCGCCAGCGCGCATGCCAAGGGAGTGAGTGTTCTCATGCCGTTCCTCAAGTGAATCGTAGTCATATCGTGTTTTATATCACACCCGCCTGCCGCATGGCACTTTCCACCGTGCCGTGCGCGCCAGCGGACAACGGCGTCAGCGGCAAACGCAGCGTGCCGCCGCACTTGCCCATGCGCGCCACCGCCCATTTCACCGGAATCGGATTGGCTTCGATGAACAGGTGGCGATGCAAACCCAGCAAGCGTTCGTTGATCGCGCGCGCCTTCGCCACCTCGCCCGCCAATCCGGCGGCGCACATCTCGCGCATCAGCGCGGGCGCGACGTTGGCCGTCACCGAAATCGTGCCCTGCGCGCCCAGCAGAATCAGCGCCAGCGTGCTGGCGTCGTCGCCGCTGTACACGGCAAAATTTTTCGGCGCGCGCAACAGCAGATCACTGCCGCGTTCGATGTTGCCGGTCGCGTCCTTGATGCCGACGATGTTGGGGATTTCCGCCAGCCGCAGCGCCGTATCGTTGCTCAAATCGGCAACCGTGCGCCCCGGCACGTTGTACAGAATGTGCGGCATGTCCACCGCCTCGGCGATGGCTTTGAAATGCTGGTACAAGCCTTCCTGCGTCGGCTTGTTGTAATACGGCACCACGCTCAAGCTGGCAGCCGCGCCCGCCTGTTTGGAAAACGCCGCCAGTTCGATGGCTTCGCGCGTGGAATTAGCACCCGTGCCCGCAATCACCGGAATGCGTCCGGCGGCATGTTCCACCGCAACCTGGATCAGCGTTTCGTGTTCCTCAACGTCCACCGTCGGCGATTCGCCAGTGGTGCCGACCACGACGATGCCATCGGTGCCCTGCTCAACGTGGAAATCGATCAACGCGCGGAACGCCGCGAAATCGAGGCTTCCGTCCTCATGCATGGGCGTGACTAACGCGACGATGCTGCCTTGAATCATGGTGTTTGGACTTGCCGCATGACGCGGCGCAGGTGGATCAAATCAGACTGGCATTTTAGAGCAAATTGGAGATGGGCGGTGGAGAAACGCCATTTGCCTTGCCACTTGCATATTATATTAGATTATAATAATATAAATTCCAAGGAGACCCCCATGCAAACCGACCTCAATCTCGCGCGCGCCGCCGAACAAATCCGCTCGACCCCGAATGCGCGCGCGCCACATGTCCAAGGCTTCTTCGATGAAGCGACCTATACGGCCAGCTATGTGGCGCACGACCCCGTAACGAAGGTCGCGGCGATCATCGACAGCGTGCTCGATTTCGACCAGCCTTCTGGTCGCATCAGCCACGGCAACGCGGACGCCATCATCGCCCACGTCAAAGCGAACGAACTCAAGGTCGAATGGCTGCTGGAAACCCACGCCCACGCCGATCATCTGTCGGCAGCGCCCTACCTCCAGGAAAAACTGGGCGGCAAACTCGCCATCGGCTCACAAATCATCACCGTACAAAATGTGTTCGGCAAAATCTTCAACGAAGGCTCCCGCTTCGCCCGCGACGGCTCGCAATTCGACCGCCTGCTGAACGACGGCGACACGCTGATGATCGGCGAAATTCCGCTGATCGCGCTCCATGTGCCGGGGCACACGCCCGCCGACATGGCGTATGTGTTCGGCGACGCCGTGTTTGTCGGCGACACCCTGTTCATGCCGGATTACGGATCGGCGCGCGCGGATTTTCCGGGCGGCGACGCGCGGCAACTCTATCAGTCGATCCGCCGCCTCATGCGCCTGCCCGACGCAAGCCGCGTGTTTCTCTGCCACGACTACAAAGCGCCGGATCGCGACGAATTCATCTGGGAAACAACCATGCGCGCCGAACGGCTCGACAACATTCACGTCCACGAAGGCGTGAGCGAGGAGGATTTCATCAAGCTGCGCACCGAGCGCGACGCGACGCTGGGCATGCCGCAACTCATCCTGCCCTCGATCCAGATCAACATGCGCGGCGGACGAATGCCGGAGCCTGAGGAAAACGGCGTCAGCTATCTCAAACTGCCCGTCAATCAACTCTGACATGCTCGAACCGGTTCAATATCTGCTGGGCATCGGTTCCGGCGCGCTGGTGGGTTTCGTGCTGAGCCTGATCGGCGGCGGCGGTTCCATCCTCGCCGTCCCGCTCATGGTGTATCTGGTCGGCGTATCCAACCCGCACGTCGCCATCGGCACCAGCGCGCTCGCGGTGGCTGCCAACGCGCTGATCGGTTTGATCAACCCCCTGCGCCAGCGCACCGTGAAATGGCGCTGCGCGATTGTGTTCGCCGCGTCCGGACTGGCTGGCGCATTCGCGGGTTCCAGCGCGGGCAAAGCCATCGACGGTCACAAACTGCTGTTCCTGTTCGCGCTGGTGATGATAATTGTCGGCGCGCTGATGCTGCGCAACCGGCATGAACACGGCGACGATAGCGTCGTGCTGGGACGCGGAAACGCGCCCAAACTGATGGGCTACGGCATCGGCAGCGGATTGTTTTCGGGGTTCTTCGGTGTCGGCGGCGGCTTCCTCATCGTGCCGGGACTGATCGCCGCAACCGGCATGCCCATCACCTACGCCATCGGCTCGTCGCTCATCGCCGTCAGCGCATTCGGCCTGACGACCGCCGCCAACTACGCCGTCGCCGGTCTGATCGACTGGCCGCTCGCCGTCGTATTCATCGCGGGCGGCGCGCTGGGCAGCTTTCTGGGCGCGCGGGTTTCAAAACGCCTTTCCGGCGCGCAAGCGCGGCTGACCACGCTGTTCGCGGGTTTGATATTCGTCGTCGCCCTCTACATGATCTGGCAAAGCATCCGTAGGCTGGGTTGAGCCGCAGGCGAAACCCGGCAAGCCATACCCAT
>JAITMU010000193.1 GCA_031277195.1 Gallionellaceae bacterium
GGGGGGGTGTGATAGTTTGTCTCACACCCACCCCCCCCCCCCCCCACACACACCCCCCCCCACTTGGGGGGGGTGTGTGTGGGGGGGGGGCCCCCTCAAAACCACCCTCACCCTAACCCTCTCCCGCAAGCGGGAGAGGGAATTTGAGACGGAGAATCACAATTACGGTGTCACCAAAAACACCAGCCACATCCCCAGCAAAATCAAATGCACCACGCCCGATAGCAGGCTGGCGCGACCAATCCCATAGGTAATCATCGCCATCAAAAAAGACAGCGTGAGCAAGGCCGAGCCGCCGACGGAAATGCCCAGTTCCAGCGGCGTGCCAGTCCACCAGGCAATCAGCGCCACCGTCGGCACGGTCAAGCCGATGCTGGCCACCGCCGAACCGAGCGCGAGGTTGATCGAGGTTTGCAGACGATCCGCCAGCGCGGCGCGCACGGCGGTCACCGCTTCCGGCGCAAGCACGATGGCGGCGACAATCACGCCGACCAGCGTGGTCGGCGCGCCCAGCGTCGCCACGCCCGCCTGAATGAAGGGCGACACGCCTTTGGCCAGCAGCACCACCGCCGTCAGGGACAGAATCAGCATGCACAGGGAAATCAGCGTCGCGCGCGAAGTCGGACGCGGCACCGTGGTTTTTTCTTCGCCGTGTATCGGCGTGAAGTAATCGCGGTTGCGTATGGTCTGCACAAAGGTGAACGCCAGCCACAGCAGCAAACAACAACTACTCACAAAAGCAAGCTGAGGCGTCGAATAATAGGGTCCCGGCATGGCGACGGTGTAATTGGGCAGGATCAGGATGATGGCCACCATCGGCAGCAGCACCGTCAGATACGCTTGCGCGCCCTGCGTGCGAAATTCCTGCTCGCGATGCTTGATTGCGCCCACGACGATGCACAGCCCCGCCAGTCCGTGCAGCACCAGCACCACCACCGCGTGAATGGTGTCGCGCAACAGCGTCGGCTCAGGGTGGTCGCCCAGCATGATGGAGACAATCAGCCCAAGCTCGATCACCGTGACGGCCAATGCAAGAATGACTGCGCCGAACGGATCGCCGACGCGCGCGGCGACGACTTCCGCGTGATGCACCGAGGTCAACACGCCGATCAGCAACGCCACGCCGAGAAAAACGGCTGACAACGCCGAAGTGTTGCCTTTCAGAACAAGCGCGAGCAGCAACACCAATACAGGCGCAAGCAAATTCCAGTCCGGCAGCCGTGCGGATGCGGCGCGTACGCTACTCATGTGATGATGCTCCGTTGATTGAAGGCGTATTTGGGATGTTAATACAAATTGAGGTTATACCCATCCCCACCCTAACCCTCCCCTTGAAGGGGAGGGGACTTCCGCGCTCCGCCTTTCCATTCCCTCCCCTTCAAGGGGAGGGTTAGGGTGGGGATGGGTATCCCAAATCTATTTATCCCCCAGCTTCAACGTAATGTACGAAGTCGTATCCCCGCGCCGCACCAGCAGCGCGACATTGCGCTGCGTCTTGGGCATTTGCTCCAGCGCGTTGTTGAATTGCTCCAGCGTGTAAACCTCTGTCGCATTCACTGCCAGAATCACGTCGCCCCGCGCCAACTGCATGGCGGCAGATCCCTTGGCGCCGTTGACGAGCAGGCCGCCTTTCACACCCAGCTCATCCTTTTGCGCAGGTGTCAGTTCGCTCAGCGACAGGCCGAGGCGATCCACGTTGCTGGCGGCGGGTTCTGCCGCTTGCGCCTGAATCTCCTCCGTCGGCATTTCACCCACCACGAGAGAAACGTCCTTGACCACGCCCTTGCGCCACAACTGCACAACCACCTTGGTGCCAGGACGCGCAGCGGCGACGATGCGCGGCAGATCGGCGGATGCCGTCACCGGCTTGCCGTCGAAAGCGAGAATCACGTCGCTGGCCTGGATGCCCGCCTTGTCTGCCGGACTGCCCTTTTCGATGCTGCTGATCAATGCGCCGCTGGCTTTGCTCAAACCGAAGGAATCGGCCAGTTCGCGCGTCACCTCTTGTATCGTCACGCCGATGCGCCCGCGCGTCACCTTGCCGGTGGTGCGCAACTGATCAGCCACGTTCATCGCCACGTCAATCGGAATGGCGAACGACAATCCCATGTAGCCGCCTGAGCGGCTGTATATCTGCGAATTGATGCCGATTACTTCGCCCTTCATGTTGAACAACGGGCCGCCGGAGTTGCCCGGGTTGACGGCGACATCGGTCTGAATGAAGGGAACGTAATTTTCCTGCGGCAGCGAGCGCCCCTTGGCGCTGACGATGCCCGCGGTCACGCTGCTGTCGAAACCGAAGGGAGAGCCAATCGCCACCACCCATTCGCCCACTTTGAGCGCGCCCGGATCGCCCGCGGCGACTGTCGGCAAGCCGGTCGCTTCGATCTTGATCAGCGCCACGTCGGTGCGCTTGTCAACGCCTATCATTTTGGCCTTGAACTCGCGCTTGTCGGTCAGCCGCACGGTGATGCCGTCCGCCGCATTGACCACATGGGCGTTGGTCAGAATGTAGCCATCGGCGCTGATGATGAAGCCGGAACCGAGCGACTGGGTTTCGCGTTCCTGCGGCTGTTGCGGCGCAAAACGCTGGAAGAAATCATAGAGCGGATCGTTTTTCGGCAGATTGGGCAAACCCGCCTGAGTGTCGCGCACAAGCTGGGTGGCGCTGATGTTGACGACGGCTGCGCCCTGTTTTTCCACCAGGTCGGTGAAATCGGGCAGTTCGGCGGCGGAAAGTTGTTGGGAAAAAAGGCAAACCAGAAAAACGGGAAACAGTTTTTTCAGCATCGTTATCCTCATGGATTGAGCGTTGAAATCAACACTGCACGAGCTGGGGTTCCCCGATCAGAAACGCATCGGAGACGCGCCTCAATTCGTGAGTTTATTTCGAGTCAGTGTTACGAACAGAATCTGCAACCTGCATCACGGTGCGCGGCGGCACTTCGCCGATGACCGTGACAAGGTAATCGCCCACCAGCTTGCCATAGGCCTGGATCAAGCCTTGGCTGGACAAGCCTTCGCGATCGTCGGTATCCGCATCGCTGCCAATTTTTTCGATGAACACCGAGATGCCGGCCAGCCCATCGGAAAAAACCAACTGAACCACCGGCGCATCCTTGCCCGGCAGTTTGCGACGCACTTCGGTGATTTTTTTGAATCCCGACGGCAGACCGCTCACCTGCCAACCGCTGACGACGGGAACCGGCTTGCCCATCATCGGCATGTGGCCGGTCATGTGCGGATCGGGACCGGCGGGCATCTCCGGCGGCGGTTTGCCCGCGTCCGACGGAGCGGAACGCGCGTTCCGCTTGGCCTGCCCCGCATCGCGCTTGCCCGCCGCGTCCGGCATGGATTCTTCCACCCATTGACGATCAACCCCATCGCCCAGCGACAACTGCGTGAACGTGTATTGCTCGATGATTCTGCCCCGCTTGCCGATCACTTCCGTTTTCAGCAGCAAGCCGCTGCCATCTTCCGCCCACATCTTGTGGGTGTAGCGCAAATCATCCTTGGGGCGGAACAAAATCGCGCGCACCGGAAATCCGGCCACCCGCGATTCTTCACCGCCGCTTACTGTGTAATTTTCCTTCATCAGGGCAAGCTGCTTCGGCAGCATGTCCGGGAATTCCCGCTCGCTCTGGCTCAAGTCCACGCGAACCCGACGCTCGCCCAGATAACACCAGGTTTCGTTGTTGCGGCGGACGATTTCGCGGCGCGGCCCGTCCAGTCGCTCCAGACGGCTGTATTCGCCGGTGTCGTCGGAAAAATGCGCAATGCGTGAAATTTCCATGCGATCGCCAGACTGATACACAAAGGTACCCGCGTAATTCGCTTTCCGCGCGGCGAGCGCCAGATTTTGCAGCGAGTCAGGATCGTTGGGAGAAAACAGTGCGGCGGCAGATGCGCTCGTTGCCGTTGAATACAACAGTACGAGCAATGCGATGGACTTCATAACAGGCATTTACATTCCCCGTTAGCGTTGTCCGGAAGCGACGCGGGCATAAGCCGCATCACGCATGCCTGCGCCAGGGGAAAATTCCTGGTGAGCCATCAGGTAATCATCATTCAGAGTGCGGGGGGCGGAAGCGGGGGCGGGAGTGACTACAGGTTGCAGCGCGACGACTTGGGGCATGGTGTTATCGCCGATTTGCATGGACATCCAGCCTACCAGCGCCAGCGCGCCCACCGATGCGGCGGCGGAGACCGCATACCATTTCGCGCTCTGGCTGGCTGTTCTGCGCTGCGGCGCCAGCACGGTCGGCTCGGCTCGCAAATGTTCATACAAGGCTTGGTTGGAACCGACGCGAACGTCGTCAGGCTGACGCAACACATCTCCGATCAAATGATAGACATCCCAATTTTCACTGCTGTCAGAATTGCGTTTCATGCGATTCAGCAAGGCGTCCGCTTCATCGTCATACAGTTCTCCGTCCATCATTGCCGAAATGTGCTGTTTCATCATAATCACCACCTGTTTTGTCCGCTGGTGCCCAACAAGGGGCGCAAGTTTTCCGCTATGGCTTCACGCGCCCGAAAAATCCGGGAGCGCACGGTACCGATGGGGCAATTCATCACATCGGCGATTTCTTCGTAACTCAAGCCCTCAATCTCACGCAAGGTCAATGCCGTGCGCAATTCATCAGGCAACTGCTGCAAGGATGAGTTCACTGCTTCAACAACCTGCTTGCTCATCAATTCGTTTTCCGGCGTGCTGACTTCATGCAACAGGCCGGCGTCTTCAAAACTTTCCGCTTCTTCCGCATCAAACGGCGTGCTGGTCGGCGCGCGACGCTTGGTGGCCAGCAGATAATTCTTGGCGGTGTTGATGCCAATGCGATACAGCCAGGTGTAGAAGGCGCTTTCTCCGCGAAACGTGGGCAATGCGCGGTACGCCTTGATGAATGCTTCCTGCGTCACATCTTCAACCTCTGCCGAATCGCGCACAAAGCGCGCAATCAGGCGCGACAAACGGCGCTGGTACTTGGCGATCAACAGCTCGTAAGCATGTTTATCGCCACGCTGCGCCCGTTCCACCAACTGCTGATCTACTTCTCTGTCGCTCATTCCCTGATTATTTTTTTCCGGCACCCGCCGTTGTGCGGCACGCCGGAGTATAACCGGATGAGACTCGCAACGTCAGCCAGAGTCGCGCCTTACCGGCCTGGTTGACACGCCAACAAGGAATTAGTTCAATCGACATAGTGGATATTGTTATATTTATGGGTCATGGCTTCTCATTCTCAAGCGCAGTATGACGTTCTCATCATCGGCAGCGGCCTCGCCGGCCTCTCGCTCGCGCTAAAACTCGCCAGTCACCGCCGCGTTGCTGTCGTTACCAAAAAATCCCTGATGGAAAGCGCCAGCGCCTGGGCGCAGGGCGGCATCGCCACCGTGCTGGGACCCGACGACACCCTGGCCGAACACATCCGCGACACGCTGAACGCTGGCGCTGGCCTGTGCGACGAAGCCGCCGCGCGCTATGTGGTCGAACATGCCAAACCCGCGCTCGACTGGTTGATCGCGCAGGGCGTGCCGTTCACCCGCGACGCGGAAGGCCGCGACTATCATCTGACGCGCGAAGGCGGCCACAGCCATCGGCGCGTCATCCACGCCGCCGACGCCACCGGCATGGCCGTGCAGCAAACCCTGATCGCAAAAGCGATGAGTCACCCGAACATTACATTGCTGGAGCAACACATCGCCGTGGATCTGATCACCACGCGCAAGCTCGGATGGGACGATGCGCACGGCAATCGCTGCCTCGGCGCTTATGTGCTGGACTGCCAGCGCGATGAAGTCGTCACCCTCGCCGCGCACGACACCATTCTCGCCACCGGCGGCGCGGGCAAGGTCTATCTCTACACCACCAATCCCGACACCGCCACCGGCGATGGCATTGCGATGGGCTGGCGCGCCGGTTGCCGCGTGGCGAACATGGAGTTCATCCAGTTTCACCCCACCTGTTTGTATCATCCGCACGCAAAATCTTTCCTGATTTCCGAAGCGCTACGCGGTGAAGGCGGCCTGCTCGAACTGCCCGACGGCGAACGCTTCATGCCCTGGCACGACGACCGCGCCGAACTCGCGCCGCGCGATGTCGTCGCCCGCGCCATCGACTTCGAGATGAAAAAACGCGGGCTGGATTGCGTCTATCTCGACATCACGCACAAACCGCAGGCGTTCCTGCAGGAGCATTTCCCCACCATCTACGCGCGCTGCCTCGCGCTCGGCATCGACATGGCGCATCAGCCGATTCCCGTGGTGCCCGCGGCGCACTACACCTGCGGCGGCATCCTCACCGATCTGGATGCGCGCACCGATCTCGACAACCTCTACGCCGTCGGCGAAACCGCCTGTACCGGTCTGCACGGCGCAAACCGCCTCGCCAGCAATTCGCTGCTTGAATGCATGGTATTCGCCGACGCCGCCGCGCGCGACATTCTCAGCAAGCCGTTGACCGGAACTGTTGCGCTACCGCAATGGGATGAAAGCCGCGTGACCGACGCCGACGAAGAAATCGTCATCTCGCACAACTGGGATGAATTGCGACGCTTCATGTGGGATTATGTCGGCATCGTGCGCACCACCAAACGGCTGGAACGCGCGCAACATCGCATCCGCCTGCTGCACGAAGAAATCAACGAGTATTACGCCAACTTCCACGTCACTGCCGATTTGCTGGAACTGCGTAATCTGGTGATGTCGGCGGATTTGATCGTGCAAAGCGCGCTCGCGCGGCGCGAAAGCCGAGGGCTGCATTACAGCAAGGATTTTCCTGAGATGCTGCCGACGGCGCTGCCAACGGTGCTGGTGCCGTCGGGGTATGGCGGGAGATAAATCGGGGTCGGCATCCCCTCAACCTCTCCCCCACTTCAACCACACCCGCAAACGCCGAAACGATTCGGCATCCAGACTATCCGGCAAAACCACCACGCTGCGCGACAGCCGCCGACCGTGAGGCCGCACATTCAAAATGGAAAGATACGGTGTCACCGTGCTGTTGCCCTGCAACCGTCCCGACACTTCCGTGCCGTCGCGCCGAACCAGCATCACATCATCTGCGCTCAATGACAATGCGACGATGGCATCCGGCGCAGTTTGCCGCCGCGCGCAGTAAAGCAAACTGAACGCCAGCAACGCGATCAATCCCGCCTTCACCCACAGCGGAAGCGTCAACACCAGCAACGCAGCCATCGCGGTGGCGTGCATTCCACCCAACACCCAAATCAACTGGCGCGAAGGCGTGAGCGAGAAACGCAGCGGCAACGTATTCATCGGGAACCCCGCTTCGACGCGGTTCGCTGACGCGGACGCGCGGGTGCGGCAGCCGCTTTTCCGCGTCCGCGCGGCGAGACCTGAGGCGGCGGCACATCCAGTTTGATGCCCACCCAATCCAGCACCGCCTTCACTTCGCCCGGCCCCAACTCGGCCATCATGCCGCGCTTCAATCGCGGCGGCAGATGGATGATGCCGAAGCGCACGCGCATCAAGCGGCTCACCGGCAGGCCGAGCGCTTCAAACGTGCGACGCACAACGCGGTTACGGCCTTCGCGCAGCATCAACCGATACCAGTGGTTGTAGCCCTCTCCGCCTTCATCCATCAGCTTTTCAAACTTGACCAGACCATCATCCAGTTCCACGCCGTCCTTCAGCACCTGGCGTATCTGCTCATCCGTCAAACTGCCTTGCACGCGCACCGCGTATTCACGATCAACCTCGAAACGCGGATGCATCAAGCGGTTCGCCAAATCGCCGGACGTGGTGAACACCAGCAAGCCGCTGGTGTTGAAGTCCAGCCGTCCGATGGCGATCCATTTCTGTCCGCGCAATCTCGGCAGTTTGTCGAACACGCTGGCGCGACCTTCGGGGTCGTCGCGGCTGACGATCTCGCCTTCCTGTTTGTGATAAAGCAGCACACGGGGAAACGCTTCGCCCGGCGGCTTGATGTTGATGATGCGATGATCCACGCGGATCACATCCTCGGCGGTCACGCGCGCGCCCAGTTCGACCGGCTCGCCGTTCACTGTCACGCGACCATCCGCGATCCACGCTTCCATTTCACGGCGCGAGCCCAGCCCGGCTTGCGCCAGCACTTTTTGCAATCGATCGCCTTGTTGTTCGCTCATGGTTGCCTCGTTACTCCACATCCTCGTCATTCCAGCGAAAGCTGGAATCCAGCGTAGTTATCAAAAATTCCGGCGTAGCCGGACAACAAGGTTTTGTCCGCTGCGCGGGTTGTTATTTCCACTGGATTCCAGCTTTCGCTGGAATGACGGGGCGGGTAATTTTCATTCCGCAATCGGACGCCGTTCCAGCACCGCCTGCGCCAACGTGCCGCTGTCCACATGCTCCAGTTCGCCGCCCACCGGCAAGCCGCGCGCAATGCGCGAAACCTTGATGCCCTGCGCGTTCAGCAGCATGGCGATGTAATGCGCGGTGGCATCGCCTTCCACTGTGAAATTGGTGGCGAGAATCACCTCGCAAGGCTGCTCTTGCGCGCGCTGCACCAATCGCTCCAGATGCAACTCGCTCGCGCCGATCCCGTCCAGCGGCGACAAGCGCCCCATCAACACAAAATACATGCCGCGATAGCATTGCGCCTGCTCCATCATCAACAAATCCGCCGGCATTTCCACCACGCAAAGCAGACTGGCATCGCGCTTGGGCGAACGGCACAGCTCGCAAATTTCTTCCTCGGAAAAATTGTTGCATTTGGCGCAATGACGAATGCCCTCGACCGCATGATCCAGCGCATGCGCCAGTCGCAGCGCCCCCGGCTTGTCGCGCTGCAACAAGTGATACGCCATCCGCTGCGCGGATTTCGGCCCGACGCCGGGAAGGCATCGCAGCGCGGCGATCAGTTCATCGAGGGCGGAGGGGGTGTTCATATGCCGTCATTCCCGCGCGACCGTCATTCCAGCGAAAGCTGGAATCCAGTGCAAAAATAACCCGCGCAGCGGACAAAACCTTGTTGTCCGGCTACGCCGGAACATTTTGATAAACGCACTGGATTCCAGCTTTCGCTGGAATGACGGTAACGCAGGGGAGTAACAATGTGATGTGACGCCATTCATTTGATTTTCTCAAAACGGAAGACTCATCCCCGGCGGCAGATTGAATCCGCTCATGCGTTGCTGCGTCACTGCCGCCGCCTGTTTCACCGCGTCGTTCACCGCTGCCGTGACCAAATCCTCCAGCATGTCTTTGTCATCCGCCAACAGGCTGTCGTCGATCTGCACGCGGCGCACGTCGTGCGCGCAGGTCATGGTCACTTTCACCAGGCCGGAACCCGACTGGCCTTCGACTTCCACGGTCGCCAGTTCGTCCTGCGCCTTCTTCATGTTCGCCTGCATCTGCTGAGCCTGTTTCATCAGCCCGGCCAAGCCGCCTTTCATCATTTCTCACTCTCCTGATCTATCGGTTTGATTGAATTTTCCAGCACCTGCGCCCCCATCTGCGCTTGCGCCTCGCGCACGAAAGGGTCTTCCTGTATGTCTTCCCGCGCGGCTTGTTGACGCGCTTGCTTCGCCTTTTGCTCGATCACCGCAGGCGTCGCGCCTTGCACATCGCCCACCGTCACCGTCAGCTTCACCGGACGCGCAAAATAATCAGCAAGCGCCGCCTGCAATTTGTTGCGCGCCATTTCCGTGTTCAGCAATTTGTGTTGCGATGACAGCGACAGCGTTATCGCGTCATCGGTGAAATTTTGCAGCGTGCAATTTTTCGCCAGTTCTTTTGCAGAGGCTTGCACGTTGAGTTGGGACAGCAGTGTCGGCCAGTCTGGATGCCCATTCCCAGCCCTTGAAGGGGAGGGTGTCTGCGCTCCTTGAAGGGGAGGCTTAGGGGGAGGACGGGTATCCGCAACATCCCCTACCTTCCCTTTCCCCTCCGGCACAAACGCCAGCATCCGCAACAACGTCATCGTAAATCCGGCGTACTCATCCGGCGCAAGCTCGATCTCATTCCGCCCATGCACCGCAATCTGATAAAACAACTGCAAATCCTCGGCGCTGAACTGCTGCGCCAATTCCAGCAATCGCGCCCGCTCCGGCTCATCTTCCGCAATCGCTTGGGGGATTGTTTGCGCCAGGGCAATGCGATGCAGCAAGGTCGCCAATTCCTGCAACGCCGCGTCAAATTCCAGACTGCGCGTCGCCATGTCATCAGCCACGCGCAGCAACGCCGCGCCGTCGCGCGCCAGCAAGGCTTGCAGCACGTTATACAGATAGCTGCGGTCAATCGCGCCCAGCATGTTGCGCACGGTTTCCTCAGTCACCTTTGAATCGGAAAACGCAATCGCCTGATCGAGCAAACTCAGCGCGTCGCGCATGCTGCCTTGCGCCGCGCGCGACAACAACGCCAGCGCGCCGCTCTCGCAGGGAATGTTTTCCTGTTCCAGCACCTGTTGCAGATGCGACGAAATCAGAACCGGCGGCAGTTGTTTCAGGTTGAACTGCAAACAGCGTGACAGCACGGTCACGGGAATTTTCTGCGGGTCGGTGGTGGCGAGGATGAATTTCACATGCGCGGGCGGTTCTTCCAGCGTTTTCAACATGGCGTTGAAAGCGTTTTTCGACAGCATGTGCACTTCGTCGATGATGTAAACCTTGAAGCGTCCGACGGTCGGCGCGTACAGCGCGCTTTCCAGCAGTTCGCGCATGTTGTCCACCTGCGTGTTGGAGGCCGCGTCCAGTTCGATCAGATCAACAAAACGTCCGCTGTCGATTTCCGTGCAGGCGCTGCACACGCCGCACGGCTCGGCGGTGATGCCGTTCACGCAATTCAGGGATTTGGCAAAAATGCGCGCGATGGTGGTCTTGCCCACGCCGCGCGTGCCGGTGAAAAGATAGGCGTGATGCAGCCGGTTTTGCGTCAGCGCGTTGGACAGCGCCTGCACCACATGCTCCTGCCCCACCAGTTGCGCGAAAGTTTTGGGTCGCCATTTGCGCGCGAGAACGGAGGTAGCCGACATGGTGTCCTTCAAAAAAACCGGATAAAAAAGAGGTGGCGAGCCTTGCCCCCGGCACTTGCGGAAATTGGCTGTGGCTGCTTCCTTCCGGACCTGACCAGATTCACCACGCCGCAATGCGGGGAGGCCCGCCGACCTGAAGGATGATAGACGAATTGGGGGGCAAAATAAATCAAAATCCGCCACAGCGCCGTCATTCCAGCGCAAGCTGGAATCCAGTTAGAAATAACCAACCCGCGCAGCGGACAAAACCTTTATCGTCCGGCTCCGCCGGAATCGTTTGATACGCTGGATTCCAGCTTGCGCTGGAATGACGGAGGAAATTTCAAACTGAGACACTACCCTGCGCCTCTGTAGTGAAAGGTTTTTAT
>JAITMU010000215.1 GCA_031277195.1 Gallionellaceae bacterium
CGGCAATGCAAATATCCTGCGCGATGCTGGGTATCGCTGCGCTCCACCCAGCCTACGGGGCTCGTCATTCCAGCGAAAGCTGGAATCCAGCGCATTTATCAAAACATTCCGGCGTAGCCGGACAACAAGGTTTTGTCCGCTGCGCGGGCTATTTATCTTCAACTGGATTCCAGCGTTCGCTGGAATGACGGGGCGGTAGGGCGGGGCTTGCCCCGCGCGGTATGCATCTCAACGACCGCATCGATCGGGGCTTGCCCTGCGTGATACGACCTATGAAACGCTCACCGCGCGGGGCAAGCCCCGCCCTACACACCCACGGCGCAGGTTTGTTAAACTGTCCGTCCACCATTCATGCCCTGTCCGCCATGCGCTCTCCCCTTTATTCCCGCGGCTTCACCCTGATCGAAATCATGGTCGTGATTGTCATTCTCGGCATATTGGCCGTGCTGATCGTGCCCAAGGTGATGAACCGGCCTGATGAGGCGCGCGTCATCGCTGCCAAGCAGGACATCGCCTCCATCACGCAGGCGTTGAAACTCTACAAGCTGGACAACCTGCGCTATCCCACCACTGAACAGGGTTTGCAATCGCTGATTGCGAGGCCGTCCCTGCCGCCGGAACCGGCGAACTGGAAAACTGGCGGCTATCTGGAAAAACTGCCGAACGACCCTTGGGGGAATCCGTATCAATATCTGTCTCCCGGCCTGCGCGGCGATGTGGATGTGATGAGCCTGGGCGCGGATGGCGCGGCGGGGGGCGAGGGTGTCGATGCGGATATTGGGTCGTGGCAATAACCTCACACCTACTCCCTCTCCCTTGATGGGAGAGGGTGAAGAAATCTCACCGCCCCCTCTCCCCAACCCCTCTCCCGCGAGGGGAGAGGGGCTAAAAGCAAAAGACATGTCTTTCTCCAAACAAACCGGCTTCACCCTGATCGAACTCCTCGTCGTCATGGTCATCGTCGGCATTGCGCTGGGCGTGGTGACGCTGCGGTTGCTGCCGGATGATCGCGCCGTGTTGCGCGACGAGGCGGAGCGGCTCGCCCTGTTGCTGGAAAACGCCGGACAGCAGGCGCGCGCCAGCGGACATGCGCTGGCCTGGTCGTATGAGCGCGGCGGTTATCGTTTCTGGCAGCAGAACGAATACGGCGACTGGATTCCCGCCGACGGGGACATGCTGCGCCCGCGCACGCTGCCGGACGGCATTGTCGTCAGCGCCGCTGCGGTGGAGACCGATGCGCTGCGCGCGGGCGAGCCGATGGCCATGAGCGCTGCGTCCTTCGCGCTGCCGTTTTCCATTCGCCTGAACAAGCAGCAGATCACCGCCCTCGTCACCGGCGACAGCGCGGGCGTCGTGACGGCAACCCTCGGCAACGGTGTCCAGCCATGACGCCTTTCATCCGTCAGCGCGGCTTTACCTTGCTGGAGGTGCTGATCGCGCTGTCCATTCTGGCGATTGCGTTCGGCGCGGTGTTGCGCGCGACCAGTTCGGCCACCACGCATACCGATGATCTGCGGATGCGCGTGCTGGCCGACTGGGTGGCGCAAAACCGGTTGGCGCTGCACGCCGCCCGTGGCGACTGGCTCGCCATCGGCGCGCAAAGCGGCGAAGAAACGCAAGCCGGCGTGCGCCTGTTGTGGCGCGAGGAAATCATCGGCACCTCCAACCCCGCATTCCGCCGCGTGGATGTCACCGTCCATGCGCCGGACGATCCCGACCACGCGCTGCGCAAGCTGTCCGGCTTCGTTGTCGCGCAACGACGCAAATGAAACCCGCGCGCCATCAATACGGATTCACCCTGATCGAATTGCTGATCGCGCTGGCTTTGCTCGCGCTGCTGTCGATCACCGCGTATCGCGGACTGGATTCCGTGCTGCAAACGCGCGACCAACTGGCGACTGAAACGCGCAAATGGCAACAGCGCGCCGCTTTCTTTTCGCGCATGGAACAGGACATCGCCCAGGCCATCCATCGCCCCGTGCGCGGGCGCAACGGTGAAACCCTGCCGGAATGGATCGGGCTGCCCGCGCAGGCCAGCGACGACAACGGCGCGCTCACCTTCACGCGCGCGGGGATTCCCGATCAGGGTCAGGCCATGCTCGCGCCGCAACGCATCGGCTACGGCCTGCGCCAGAACACCCTCGTCCTGCTGCGCTGGCCGTACCCCGATCAAGCGCCGAACGCGGAACCGCTGGTTTATCCGCTGCTTGAAGGCGTGAGCGAATTTGAGTTGCGCTATATGGATGCCGAAGGGAACTGGTTTGAACAGTGGCCGCCAGCGGGACAAGTGGACGTGTTGCCACGGGCGGCGGAAGTGAAAATGACGTTTGTCAGTGGCGAAGTGATTACTCGGGTGTTTGCGCTGCAATGAGAAACGAAAAAACCATTCACCACAGAGACACAGAGACACAGAGAAAGGCAAAAGCCTCTGGGGTTTGGCAGTGCATCAGCCTGAATTTTCCTTCGTCATTCCCGCGCAAGCGGGAATCCAAGGACTTTTTTCTGTTCAACGGATTGATGAAAATAAAAAAACCAAGTCCAACGTCCTTGGATTCCCGCTTGCGCGGGAATGACGGCAGAAATAATTGGCATGAGAGAAAAATTCAAACCGAG
>JAITMU010000064.1 GCA_031277195.1 Gallionellaceae bacterium
TGGATTCCCGCTTGCGCGGGAATGACGGCAGAAATAATTGGCATGAGAGAAAAATTCAAACCGAGACACTCTCCAGGGTTTCCTCTGTGTCTCTGTGTCTCTGTGGTGAGAGGTCTTACAGTAAACAATCCGGCGTCGCCATCCTCGTCGTGCTGCTGATCATCGCGCTCGCCACCTCGCTGGCCGTCGTCATCACCACTCGGCAAGGCTTATGGCAGCAACAGATCGAAAGCCAGTTCGAGCGCGCGCAGGCGCGTCAGGTCGGCGCGGCGGCGATTGACTGGACGCGCGCGGTGCTGGCGGACGACGCGCGCACCACCAGCACGGACAACGACATGGAAATCTGGGCGCAACGCCTGCCCGCCATGCCGGTGGAAAACGGCGAAGTGGTCGGCGTGATCGTCGATCAGCAAGGGCTGTTCAACCTGAATAACCTGGTTCGCAATGGTGTGAGCAGCGGCAGCGATGTGGCACAATTCAAAAAATTGCTGGCGATGCTGGGGCTGCCCGCTGAACTGGCGGACACGCTGGCGGACTGGATGGACGCGGACAATGAAGCCCGCCCCGGCGGCGCGGAGGACGGATACTATTTTTCCCTGCCGCAGCCTTACCGCACGGCGGGTCAGCCGCTGACCACCGTCGATGAACTGGCTTTGGTGAAGGGATACAGCGGCGGCGTCATCGCGCAGTTGCGGCCTTTTGTTTCCGCGCTGCCGCAACCAGGGCCGATCAACGTCAACTTCGCGCCGCCGGAAGTGCTGGTGGCTGTGGTGGACAATTTATCGTTGGCTGACGCGCGCGCGCTGGTGCAGCAGCGCAATGGTCATCCGTTCAGTGATATTGCAGATTTCCGGCAACGCTTGCCGCGAGGGGGATTGGGAGTGACAGACAGCAACGTAACGACAAGCAGCCAGTATTTCATGGTGACCGGACGCGCCAACATCGGCAACGCGCAAATCGCCACGCAGGCTTTGTTGCAACGCGCGGAAACCACTTGGCCAAACGTGATCTGGCAGCGCGTGCAATGAGCATCCTGCGCATTTATTTTTCCGCAAGCTGGCGCGACAGCGCGTCGCCCTGCCCCTGGGCGCTGTGCGACGAGGGCGGCGCGGTGCTGCAATCGGGCGCGGATCCGCTCGCTTCCCTGCCCAAAGGCCATGAATGCGTCGCCATCGCCGCGGCGGATCGCGTGCTGTTCACCAGCGCGACCTTGCCCGCAGGTTCGCGCCGTCGCTGGCAGGCCGCATTGCCGTTCGCTGTGGAAGAAAACACGCTGCCCGACCCGGAGGACAACCATGTCGTGCCGGGCGCAACGCTCGCGGATGGTCGCGTCGCGCTGGCCGTCGTGGACAAGGCTTGGCTGAAACGCATCGTTGATGGCTGCCAAAACGCGGGGCTGTCGCTGCGCCGCATGGTTGCGGAAACGCTGCTGCCCGCGCTCAAACCGGCAAGCTGGACGCTGGTGCTGGATGGCGCGAGCGGCTTCGTGCGCAGCGGTGAAGCCAGCGGCATGGCCATCGACAGCGGCGATGCAACGCACGCGCCGCTCGCGCTGCGCCTGAACGCCGCGCCGCCGGAACGCATCGAGGTGCGCTACGCCCACAGCGTCCCCGCTGCCGCGCGCGCGCTGCCGCAATGGCCGGAAGTGTCCGCCTCGCTCACGCTCGGCGCGCCCTGGGATTGGCGTCAGGCGCAGATTCCAGCTGACGCATGGAATCTTCTGTGGGGCGAATTCACCCCGCGCGCGCGCATCAGCGAATGGTGGCCGACGCTGCGTCCCGCCGCGCTGATTTTGCTCACAGCACTTGGCATTGCCGTGCTGGGAACGCTCATCCAATGGGGAATGCTGGCCGCCGAAAAACGCTCGCTGACGCAAGACATGGAACAACATTTCCGCGCGGCCTTCGGCACATCCGCCACGCTGGTCGATGCGCCCTTGCAGATGCGGCGCAATCTTGCGGAACTGCGTCATCAGGCGGGACAAGCGGACGACAGCGATTTCATCGCCCTGCTCGACGCCGCCGCGCCCGCGCTCGCGACATTGCCCGTCGGCGACCTGCGCGCCTTGCATTACGAATCCGGACGCCTGGATGCCGACATCAAGACAACGGCTGATCTGAATGCCCTGCGACAACGGCTGCAAGCGCGCGGGTTGAGTGTGCAAACGAGCGCGGCGCAAGGCGGTGCGGACACGCGGCTTTCGATTCAGATTGGAGGCGGACGATGAACGCGCGCTGGCAAACTTTCAAGAAAAACGTCTGGGACAGCCGTTCCGCCCAGGAACGCCGCACGCTGATGATTGCCGCCTGGATACTCGTGCCGCTGCTGGCTTATGCCGTGCTGTGGTATCCGGCGCACACGGCGGTGAACAAACTGCGCGTCGAAATTCCGGCGATGCGCGCGCAAGCCGCGCACATGCGCGTCGAAGCCGAAGAAGCCGCCGCGCTGCGCCACGCGCCCCAGCCCGCGCTGCTCGACGCCGCCGCGCTGAAAACCGCCATCGAAGAATCCGCCGCGCGTCACCAGTTGCGCGCCGCCATCACCTCGCTCGACGCGCAGCCGCCCCATGCCGTGCGCATCACGCTGGATGCCGTGTCGTTCGAGCAATGGCTCGCCTGGTTGCGCAGCCTGCAAAGCGAACAGCACGTCCGCGCCGATTCCCTCGTCATCACCGCGCTGCCGCAGACCGGCGCGGTGAAGGTGAGCGCGACGTTGGTTAATGGCGGCAGCCAGTAGCCATGAGCAAGCGCGCAGCGCTGCTGCTATTCGCCCTCACCTATCTGATCGTCCTGTGCGCCACCGCCCCCGCCTCGTTGCTGGATGTCGCGGTGCGTCGCGCCAGCGATGATCGTCTGGCGCTGGCCAATGCGAGCGGCACGATCTGGAATGGCGCAGCGCTACTCTCCATGCGTGTGCAGAAAAAACATTTGCAGCCCTTGCAAACCGTGCATTGGCGCATTGCCCCGACGTCCTTGTTCACCGGCAAACTCCGCGCGCAACTGAACAGCGGCGAGGCCGCAGCTTCCTCCGCCCAAGCCCTGATTTCTTTCAACGAGATCGAATTGCGTCAGGCGCAATTTCAACTGCCTGCGATGGCGCTCGACGAAATCTCGCCCACGCTCCGCCCCGCGCGCTTTCGCGGCCAGCTCGACTTTCGCACCGACCGCCTCACGCTGT
>JAITMU010000134.1 GCA_031277195.1 Gallionellaceae bacterium
TGCAGCAAATGGTTTTCTGTAACAATCCCTTTCAAAACAGTAAGGAAAGCACAATGAAGAAAGCATTCAAACTGGCTCTGTTCGCTATACTGGGCGCCGTCGGCGTCACCACCGTTCACGCTGCGTCGGTCAATGGCATCCCCATCCCGCAAGATCGTATCGACGCGCAGGTTAAAAATGAGCTCGCCCGCGCGCCACAACAAAAAGATACGCCGGAACTACGCAAAGGTATTACGAATGGGTTAATCAGCTATGAAATGCTGTCCCAAGAAGCGACGCGCCTGGGTCTGGACAAAGACACGAACGTCCGCATGGCGCTCGACATGGCGCGCCAGGAGGTCTTGGCGAACGCGCTGATCGCGGATCGCGTGAAGAACACGAAAATCAGCGAAGACGCGCTGAAGAAGGAATACGAAGCGGCAAAGACCAGCCTCGGCACCAAGGAATACAACGTGCGCCACATCCTGGTGGAAAAGGAAGCTGACGCGAAAAACATCGTTGCCCAACTGAGAAAGAGCCCCGGCGATTTCGACAGGATCGCAAAGAGCCAGTCGAATGACGCCGGTTCCAAGGCCAACGGCGGCGATCTCGGCTGGTTTCCCGCCAACAACATCCCCGGCACGTTCGTGCAGCCCTTTGCCGATGCCACGATGAAGCTCAAGAAGGGCGACATCAGCGAGCCGGTGCAATCCCAGTTCGGCTGGCACATCATCAAGCTGCAGGACATCCGCGATCTGAAAATGCCCACGCTGGATGAAATTCGCCCGCAACTCACGCAACGCCTGCAACAGCAAGCGGTGCAGAGCTACGTCGGCGAACTGCGCAGCAAAGCGAAGATCGTTGAATAAGCGGAATCGCGGTTGAAATAAAAAACGGCAGCTTCGGCTGCCGTTTTTTTTCGCAGGGAACGCCGGGTTTCGCTACGCTCAACCCAGCCTGCAAAGCTATCCCTCAACCGCCCAATTCTTTGCTTCTTCATAATCCGCAAACGCGCAAATCTCCGCATCCACAAACAAGCGCGACAACCAGGCCGCCCAGGCGCGCCATTGATCGTCGGTGACGACGGCGATCCGGGTAAAGTCGTATTGATGATCGCGGCTGAAGAATTTGATTTCCTCCCACACCGCATCCAGCGTGTAACTGACCATATCGCGCAGATCGAACAACAGATTGATCTCGCCCGGCCAGTTCAGGTTCAGCAACGCGTCTTCCTCAAACTGCTTGAAATCCGCCAACGTAAATTCGCCGAACACGGCGACGCTAATCAAACCTTCGTTCTGTTCTATGGTGATCATGGTCTCTCAAAAAGTCAGGTGTGGCGCCAGCTTGCGCTGGAGGAATTCGTGGAAATGCTGCATGCCGTCCTCGGTGGGCGACTGGTACGGCCCCTGCTGTTCGAGACCGCGCTGGTACAACGCCTTGCGCCCGCGGTGCATGCGCAAGCAGATGAGATCGTCTTCCACCGCGGTCTCCTGATACGCCTTCTGCTCCGCTTCGACATATTCGCGCTCGAACAACACGATGTCCTCAAGATAATAAAACTCGACGATGTTGGCGCAGGCTTCCGGGCCGCGCGGCACGATGCTGCTGACCACCAGCGTGCCCGGATACCATTCAACCATGATGTTGGGATAGTAGGTCAGCCAGATCGCGCCGTATTCCGGCAGATTGTCGCCGTAGTAGCGCTTCACCTGTTCCTGCCATTTTCCGTAGGCGGGACTGCCCGCTTTGCGCAGCGCGTTGTTGATGCCGACGGTTTGCACGCTGTAATACTCGCCAAATTCCCACTTGAGATCGTCGCAATCGACAAAGCTGCCCAAGCCCGGATGGAATGGCACGACGTGGTAATCCTCCAGATACACTTCGATGAAGGTTTTCCAGTTGAACGCGTATTCATCGACCTGAATCCGGTCCAGCATGTAGCCGGAGAAATCGAGTTCCTTCAGCACGCCGATATTGCCCAAATCCTTCGCAATGTCGCGCGAGCCGGAGAACAGCATGCCGTTCCAGTTTTGCAGCGGCGTCTTGTTCAGATGCAGACAGGGATTTTGCGGAAAATGCGGCGCGCCCATCAGCGAGCCGTCCGTGCGATATGTCCACCGATGCAGCGGACACACGATGTGCTGCGCGTTGCCGCGCCCTTGCAGCATGATGGCTTGACGATGGCGGCAGACATTGGAAATCAGCTCCACGCCATTGGCGTTGCGCACCAGCATTTGCGCTTCGCCATCCAGCACATGATAGTCGCCAAGATTGGGCACCAGCAATTCGTGCCCGACATAATTGGGACCTTGCTCGAACAACACACGTTGTTCCACTTCCAGAACCCTGGGATCGAAATGCCAACTCAATGGCGGCTGTGCGGCGGATTGGACGAATTGACTGACTTGTGCGATTTCGGACATACCCACGTCTTCCTTGCAAAAAAAGTGAATACGATTTGAGGCGAACGGGGATTGTCCCTTAAATTGAAAGGGGGGGCAACCTTGCGAGACCCATCGTTGCTCGCTCGTGAGTCACTGGCGAGTGCAATCTCAAACTACCCGAATCAAAACTGCTCTAGTAAAATACGCTTTTTCACACGAATCACCCGCAGATGGTCGCCAAATCCCCCAAAACGCCGAGCTTTGAAGCTGCGCTGAGCGAACTTGAACAAGTGGTCAGCGAAATGGAGTCCGGCAAATTGTCGCTGGAAGATTCGCTGGCCGCCTACAAACGCGGCGCAGAATTACTGGGACTGTGCCGCAATCGTCTCGACGAAGCGCAGCAACAAGTGCGCGCACTCGAAGACGGCGTGCTCAAAAACATTTCCGTTGCAGACGGCGATGCCTGATTTCCAGAACTGGGCGCTCGCCCATCAACACCGCTTTGAAAGCGTGCTGCATGAATTGCTGCCGTCAGCCGACCTCGCGCCGCAACGACTGCACGCCGCGATGCGTTACAGCGTGCTCGATGGCGGCAAGCGCGTGCGTCCGCTGCTGGTGTTCGCTGCGGGCGAACTGGCCTGCGCTGCCGCCGCGCCGCTCGACATCGCCGCCGCCGCAGTGGAACTGATCCACGCCTATTCGCTGGCGCACGACGACATGCCGTGCATGGACAACGACGTGTTGCGACGCGGCAAGCCAACCTGCCATGTGGAATACGACGAAGCGACCGCGCTGCTGGTGGGCGATGCGCTGCAAAGTCTGGCGTTCCAGTTGTTGTCCGCGCACCCGCTCTGCGCCGATCCCGCGCGCCAGTTGCGCATGGTGAAATTGCTCGCCGCCGCTTCCGGTTCGCGCGGCATGGCGGGCGGACAAGCGATTGATCTCGCCAGCGTCGGTCAGCAACTCACGCTGCCCGAACTCGAATCCATGCACATCCGCAAAACCGGCGCGCTGATTCGCGCCTCTGTTCTGCTCGGCGCTCAATGCAGTCCTGATGACGCTTGCGAAACGCTGGATGAAGCCGCGCTGGATCGCCTTGACCACTACGGCAAATGCATCGGTCTCGCGTTTCAAGTCATGGACGATGTGCTGGACACCGAAGCGGACACCGCGACACTGGGTAAAACCGCTGGCAAGGATGCCGATGACAACAAGCCCACTTATGTCACCCTGCTCGGCGTGGCCGACGCCAAACGCATGGCGGAAGACTTGCACCAGGACGCGCTGGAAAGCCTGTCCGGTTTTGGCGACGACGCGCGCCGCCTGCGCGAGCTGGCTGGCTTCATTGTTCACAGGAAATATGAAAATCCCTCCCCTTCAAGGGGAGGGTTAGGGTGGGGATGGGTGAGGTAAGCACAAGGCAGGCATGGAATAAAACGATGTACACATATCAACGATCAAACAGCCAGAAATCGGAGGCAGCGGGATTACCCATCCCCACCCTAACCCTCCCCTTGAAGGGGAGGGGATAATGCTGCTGAACACCATCAACACGCCGCAAGACCTGCGCGAACTCGACCGCAAGCAGTTGCCGCAACTGGCGGAGGAACTGCGCGCTTTTCTGATCGAATCGGTCAGCAAAACCGGCGGGCATTTGTCCTCCAATCTCGGCACGGTGGAACTGACCCTCGCGCTGCATTACGTATTCGACACGCCGAATGACAAGCTGGTGTGGGATGTCGGGCATCAGACTTACGCCCACAAAATTCTCACCGGACGGCGCGAGCGCATGAACACGCTGCGCATGGCGGGCGGCCTCTCCGGTTTTCCCAAGCGCAGCGAAAGCCCTTATGACGCCTTCGGCACAGGCCATTCCAGCACGTCGATTTCGGCGGCGCTGGGCATGGCGGTGGCGGCGCAACTGTCCGGCTCCGGCAGCCGCTCCGTCGCCATCATCGGTGATGGCGCCATGACCGGCGGCATGGCGTTCGAGGCGCTGAACAACGCGGGCGCGATGAACGCCAACCTGCTGGTGGTTCTCAACGATAACGACATGTCGATCTCGCCGCCGGTGGGCGCGCTGAACAACTACCTCGCCAAATTGATGTCCGGCCGTTTCTACGCCGCCGCGCGGCGCGCCAGTGAAAAAGTTTTCAAGGGCATCCCGCCGATGCTGGAATTCACCAAGCGCGCGGAAGAACACCTCAAGGGCATGGTCGTCCCCGGCACGCTGTTCGAGGAATTCGGCTTCAACTACATCGGCCCGATCGACGGTCATGATCTCGATGTGTTGATTGACACGCTGCGCAACATTCGCCAACTCGAAGGCCCGCAATTCCTGCATGTGGTGACGCAAAAAGGCAAAGGCTATCCCCACGCCGAGGAGGACAGTCTGCTCTATCACGGCGTCGGCAAGTTCGATCCGGTCAAAGGCATCGACCCGCAGAAATCCGGCAAGCCCGCTTACACGCAAATTTTTGGCGACTGGCTGTGCGACATGGCAGCACAGGACGAGCATTTGATCGGCATCACGCCCGCGATGCGCGAAGGCTCCGGCATGGTCGAATTTTCGCAACGCTTTCCGCAGCGGTATTTCGATGTTGGCATCGCCGAGCAGCACGCGCTGACCTTCGCCGCCGGTCTCGCCTGTGAGGGTTACAAGCCGGTGGTGGCAATTTATTCCACCTTTTTGCAGCGCGCCTACGACCAGTTGATCCACGATGTCACGCTGCAAAATCTGCCGGTGATGCTGGCGATTGACCGCGGCGGACTGGTCGGCGCGGACGGCGCGACGCACGCGGGCAGCTTCGATCTCTCCTATCTGCGCTGCATCCCCAACATGACGGTGATGACGCCCGCCGACGAAAACGAATGTCGGCGCATGCTCACCACCGCGTTCCAGCTCGACACGCCCAGCGC
>JAITMU010000026.1 GCA_031277195.1 Gallionellaceae bacterium
ACTCGCGCCGATGGCGTTCAACTTCTTGATCAGCGCAGGCGTGGGCTGACCATTCGCATCCAACCCGACCGCCGCAGGCATCAGTTTTTGCCGCAGCGCCTGATCGGCGGCTTTGTCCGCCACCTGTGTGATGTGCGCAGCCAGACGGCGCGGCGTGGCGTAAGACGTGACGCGCGAATCTGCCGCCGTCAGCCCTTGTGCCGCAAGCTGTTCATGCAGTTGTTGCGCGAAGGCCGCGCCCAACGCGGGCAATGCTTTCGGCGGCAATTCCTCGACGAATAATTCGACCAGCAAATTTTTCGCGCTCATGCCGACACCGCCTTCTTCTCCATCTGCGCCAGCGCTTCGCTCGCCCATTCCTTCGGCGCCATCGGGAAGCCCAGACGCGCGCGGCTGTCCAGATAGCTTTGCGCGACGCTGCGCGCCAGATTGCGGATGCGGCCAATGTAGGCAGCGCGTTCGGTGACGGAAATCGCGCCGCGCGCGTCGAGCAGATTGAAGGTGTGCGCGGCCTTCAACACCTGTTCATAGGCAGGCAGCGCAAGCTGTTGCTCCATGAGGTGTTTCGCCTGTTTCTCGTGCGCGGAAAATGCGCCGAGCAAAAATTCGACATCGCTGTGCTCGAAGTTGTAGGCGCTCTGCTCGACCTCGTTTTGATGAAAGACATCGCCGTATTTGAGACCCGGCGCGTAAACCAGATCGAACACGTTTTCGACACCCTGCAAATACATCGCCAGTCGTTCGAGACCGTAGGTGATCTCGCCGGTAATCGGCTTGCAATCAATGCCGCCGACCTGCTGAAAATAAGTGAACTGCGTCACTTCCATGCCGTTGAGCCAGACCTCCCAGCCCAGCCCCCAAGCGCCGAGCGTGGGGTTTTCCCAATCGTCCTCGACGAAACGCACGTCGTTTTTTTTGAGATCAAAGCCCAGCGCTTTGAGCGAATCGAGATACAAGTCGAGAATATTTTCCGGCGCGGGTTTCAGCACCACCTGAAACTGGTAGTAGTGCTGCATCCGGTTGGGGTTCTCGCCATAACGACCATCCTTGGGACGGCGCGAAGGCTGAACGTAAGCGGCCTTCCACGGCTCCGGCCCCAGCGAACGCAAAAACGTGGCTGTGTGACTGGTGCCCGCGCCAACTTCCATGTCGTAAGGTTGCAGCAACGCGCAGCCCTGTTTGCCACAGAAATTTTGCAGTGTCAGGATGATTTGTTGAAAAGACAGCATGGGTGAATAGGATGCGATTGCAAAGCGCGTATTTTACCGGTTTTCATTGGGGCGAGCGGAGAGGTTTTGATACGGGATACCCATCCCCACCCTAACCCTCCCCTTGAAGGGGAGGGGATTGCCGCGCTCCGCTTTTTCGTTCCCTCCCCTTCAAGGGGAGGGTTAGGGTGGGGATGGGTGTCCACCGCGTTCAATCATCTTCAACTTCACCTCTCGCCGCAACCGCTTGATCTCCATCTCCCGCCTCAACGCCGCCGACTTGTCCGCGCAAAATTCGCTGTAAACCAGTCTCACCGGCAAACGCGCGCGCGTGTATTTCGCCCCTGCGCCAGCATTGTGCGCAACAATCCGCTTATCCAGATCGCGCGTGATGCCGCAATACAGCGTGTCGTCGGCGCATTGCAGAACGTAGCAAATCCACGTCATCGCTTGCGCAACAGCACAGACGCCGCCGCCATCAACACTGCCAACAGCAGCACGGGCGCGTTGCCCCAGCGCACATACGGCGTGCTGCCGGTGTAACCCTGCACTACTGCGGTCAACATGCCTGCCTCGTGTTGCGGCAACATCTGCTTTATCCGCCCATCGCGGTCGATCACGGAGGTCACGCCCGTGTTGGTGGCGCGCAGCATCATCCGCCCGCTTTCCAGCGCGCGCATCTGCGCGATCTGGTTGTGCTGCATCGCGGCGGCGGAATGGCCGTACCAGGCATCGTTGCTGACGTTTACCAGAATCGTCGCCGCGGGCAACGCGCGAATGATTTCCTCGCCGAACACATCTTCGTAGCAAATATCCACCGCGACCTGCTGTCCGGCGACCTTGAGCGGCGGCTGATGCGCATCGCCGCGCGTCAAATCGCCCATCGGGATGTGCAACACTTCGTTGATGAACCAGCCCAGCACGGGACGCAGCGGGATGAATTCGCCGAACGGCACCAGATGATGTTTGCGATAGCTCTGGCTCGGCGATGCGCCCAGCGAAAACACGCTGTTGAAATAACGATCATCTTCACGCTCAAACGCGCCGATCAAAATATCGCTCCCCTGCTGACGCCCAAACTCAAGCAGACTCAGGGCGTAGCTCGCGGGCAATTCTTCGCGCAAAACCGGCAGCGCGGTTTCCGGCAGCACGATCAGGCGGGCGTCGCTTTGGCGGATCAGATCACGGTAGGCCGTCAGCGTCCCGTCCAGTCCGCCCTGGCGAAATTTCACCTCCTGCGGAATGTTGCCTTGCAGCAAGGCCACCCGGAACACATCGCCCTGCGGTTGCGTCCATTCCATCACGCGCAACGCCGCGCCGCCCGCCCACAAGACCAACGTCATCAGCAAAGCAATCTTGCCCGCGCGACTCCAGCGCAACAGCCACAGCACGGCGAGCAATCCCGCGCTCACCGCCACCACCAGCGATGTGCCATAGACGCCGAATACCGGCGCGTATCCGGCCAGAGGACTTGCCGCGACCTGCGAATAACCGAATGACAACCAGGGGAAGCCGGTGAACAACGTGCCGCGCAGCCATTCCGAAAACGTCCACAATGCGGGCATCAGCAACGCGACGCGCGCCCATGTCGTCGTCGCAAACCGCGCTTGCGCGTAACCCGCCAGCGCGGGAAACAGCGCGATGAACGCCGCGAACAAACCCGTCGCCAACACCGCCAACGGCAACGGCATCCCGCCGTAATCATGCAAGGCGACATAGATCCAGGCGATCCCTGCGCCGAACAATCCCAAACCAAACGCAAAACCAACACCCGCCGCCGCGCGCGGGCTGGCAACGCGCGTCCATTGCACGAACAGGATCGCGAGCGCGAGGATGGTGAGCGGATAAAAGGAAAAGGGCGCGAAGCCGGGGACGGCGAGAAG
>JAITMU010000075.1 GCA_031277195.1 Gallionellaceae bacterium
CCGCTGGACGAAGCGCTCATCTTGCAACTCGCCCGCTCGCATGAATTGCTGGTCACGCTGGAAGAAAACGTGATTCAAGGCGGCGCAGGCAGCGCAGTGGCCGAATGTCTGCAAGCGCACGGCATCACCGTCCCGCTGCTGCACCTGGGCTTGCCGGACGCCTATCTGGAGCAAGGCGACCCCGCGAAAATGCTGGCGGATTGCGGACTGGATGCGGCAGGCATCGTAGCGTCGGTACAACGAATGTAGGGCGGGGCTTGCCCCGCGCTGTGGCATTACATAAACTCCCTCTCCCGCTTGCGGGAGAGGGTTGGGGAGAGGGTGGGGGTAGGACTTGGTGGGGTATCACTTGTGCTGAACCGCCATCCTTTCGCGCAGGCTTTGCGAAGTTTTGATGCGGGGGGGTGAAGCATAACCCCCACCCTCTCCCCTACCCCTCTCCCGCAAGCGGGAGAGGGAGTTTGTGTGATTCGCGTAGGGCGAGGCAAGCCCCGCCCCACCCTTATCGAAGTAAGGTATTTGTGTCTCGGTTTATAATTCCCCTTCGCTCACGCTCCAAAAGAGAACCGCCATGAATTCCCCTCAAACCATCGCCGATGTCCAGAACCAGCACGACACGCGCCATCTCGCAATCGACAAGGTAGGCATCAAGGGCATCCGCCATCCTGTCGTCGTCAAGGACAAAAGCGTTGGCGTGCAGCACACCATCGCCACGTTCAACATGTACGTTTACCTGCCGCATGATTTCAAGGGCACACACATGTCGCGCTTTGTCGAAATCCTGAACCAGCACGGGCGCGAAATTTCGGTGGAGTCGTTCCAAAGCATCCTGCAGGAGATGGTGCACAAACTCGAAGCCCGCTCCGGCCACATCGAGATGAGCTTTCCGTATTTCGCCAACAAGACCGCGCCGGTGTCCGGCGTGCAAAGCCTGCTGGATTACGATGTCACTTTCATCGGCGAAATAGCGAATGGCGATTACCGCTTCACGATGAAAGTGCTGGTGCCGGTCACCAGCTTGTGTCCGTGTTCAAAGAAAATTTCCGAGCGCGGCGCGCACAACCAGCGCTCACACGTCACCATCACCGTGCGCACCAACAAGTCGGTGTGGATCGAAGAAGTCGTGCGCTACGCCGAAGAACAGGCGTCCAGCGAACTCTACGGCCTGCTGAAACGCCCTGACGAAAAATATGTCACCGAGTACGCCTACGACAATCCCAAATTCGTCGAAGACATGGTGCGCGATGTCGCGGTGGCGCTGAACGAGGACGAGCGCATCGACGCTTACGTGGTGGAATCGGAGAATTTCGAGTCCATCCACAATCACTCGGCGTATGCGTTGATCGAAAAAGACAAGCGCAAATGAACGGCAATCTTTTCATCGTCAGCGCGCCCTCCGGCGCGGGCAAAACCAGTCTGGTCAGCGCGCTGCTGTCCCGTCATCCGGAAATCGGCCTGTCCGTTTCCCACACCTCGCGTTCGCCGCGCCCCGGCGAAGAACATGGCAAACACTATCACTTTGTCAGTCGGGAAATTTTTCTGGCAATGACGGAACGCGGTGATTTTCTGGAAAGCGCGGAGGTGTACGGCAATCTTTACGGCACCTCGCAATCGTGGATTCAGACCGAAATCGACAAAGGGCGCGACATCCTGCTGGAGATAGACTGGCAGGGCGCAGCGCAAGTGCGGCGCATTTTTCCAGAGTGCATCAGCGTGTTCATTCTGCCGCCATCGCTGGCGACGCTGGAAGATCGCCTGAAATCCCGCCGACAGGACAGCGCCGAAGTGATCGCGCAGCGCATCGCATGCGCAAAAGAGGATGTCTCGCATGTCGCTGAATTCGATTATGTTATTATCAACGACAAGCTGGATGTGGCGCTGCAACAGCTTGAGGCGGTCGTCATCGCCGCCGGATTGCGGCGGGATCGGCAACTCTCGCGCCAGCAAAATCTGATCAAACAACTGCAACAATAAAGGGCTTAACATGGCACGCATTACCATAGACGATTGTCTGACACACATCCCCAACCGCTTTGAACTCACGCTGGCCGCCGCTTACCGCGCCCGCCAACTGGCGAACGGCGCAGGCTATCTGGTGGAAGAAAAAGGCAAAGACAAGCCCACCGTGATCGCCCTGCGTGAAATCAGCGAAGGCATGGTCGGCCTGGAAATTTTGAATCGCGGGCAGGCTTAGCAGGAATCAGGTTTCAGGAGACGAGGCACAGCCCCCTCTCCCCAACCCCTCTCCCGCAAGGGGAGAGGGGATTCTGAAACCTGCACCCTGCATCCTGAAACCCAATGTCCGATGCTGACGCGCTATTACAGGAGATTTCCGCTTACCTGAAACCACAGGATGTCGAGCGCGTCCGTCACGCGCTCGAATTCAGCGACATCGCCCATCGCGGTCAACTGCGTCTTTCCGGCGCGCCCTATATTTCACATCCCATCGCTGTCGCGCGCATCCTCACGCCGCTGCATCTGGATGCGCAAACCATCTCGGCGGCATTGCTGCACGACGTGGTGGAAGACACCGATGTCACCGGCGAAATCATCGCCCGCAAATTCGGCAAGTCGGTGGCCGATCTGGTCAACGGCCTTTCCAAACTCGACCGCTTCAAATTTGAAACCACGGAAGACGCGCAGGCGGAAAATTTCCGCAAGATGCTGCTGGCAATGGCGCGCGATGTGCGCGTCATCCTGATCAAGCTGGCCGACCGCCTGCACAACATGCGCACGCTGGATGCGATGACGCGCGACAAGATCGAGCGCATTGCGCGCGAGACAATGGAAATCTACGCCCCCATCGCCAATCGTCTGGGCTTGAGCGCCATCCATCAGGAACTCGAAGACCTCAGCTTCAAGCATCTCCATCCCAATCGCTACGCCGTGCTGTCCAAAGCGTTGCAGGTCGCGCGCGGCAATCGCCGCGAAATGGTGGGAAAAATCCTCACCGCCCTGCGCCAGCGACTGACCCGCAACCACATTCCCGCGCAGGTGTCCGGTCGCGAGAAACACCTGTTCGGCATCTACCGCAAGATGCAGACCAAATCGCTGGCGTTTTCGCAGGTGCTGGATATTTACGGCTTCCGCGTGCTGGTCGATGACGTTCCGGCCTGCTATCACGCACTGGGCGTGCTGCATGCGCTGTACAAGCCCATTCCGGGAAAATTCAAGGACTACATCGCGATTCCCAAAGCAAACGGCTACCAATCCCTGCACACCACGCTGTTCGGCCCGCTCGGCACGCCGATTGAAGTGCAGATACGCACGCACGAAATGCACGAGATCGCCGAAGCCGGCGTCGCCTCGCACTGGATGTACAAGAGCGCGCGCAACACGCCGATCAACAACCTGCACCAGAAAACGCACCAATGGCTGCAAAGCCTGCTGGAAAGCCTGTCCGAGAGCGGCAACTCGGTCGAATTTCTCGAACACCTGAAGGTGGATTTATTCCCCGACGAAGTTTATGTGTTCACGCCGAAAGGCAGGATACTGGCGCTGCCGCGCGGCGCGACGGTGGTGGATTTCGCGTACAGCGTGCACACCGACATCGGCGACCGCTGCGTTGCCTCCAAGGTGAATTTTGAACTTGCGCCGCTGCGCACCGAATTACGCAACGGCGACCGCGTGGAAATCATCACCGCGCCGCACGCCAAACCCAATCCGGCCTGGCTCAACTACGCCGTCACCAGCAAAGCGCGCAGCCATATTCGCCATTTTCTGAAGACGGTGAATTTTCAGGAATCCGCCGCGATGGGCGAACGCCTGCTGAATCAGGCGCTGGCTTCGCTGAATGTCAAACCGCGTGAAATCGACATGGCCGCCTGGAAGCGCTTGCTCAAGACCACCGGCGCAAAATCGCGCGAGGAAATTCTCGCCGACATCGGCCTGGGTCGCCGCCTCAACGTGGTGATCGCGCGCCAACTCATCCCCGCAAGCGAAGCGATGGATCAACTGCCCACCGGCGGCGTCATCACGATTCTGGGCACCGAAGGCATGGCCGTTCAGTTCGCCAAATGCTGCCGTCCGATACCGGGCGACGCCATCGTCGGCGTCATCAAGAGCGGACAAGGGCTGGTGGTGCACACCCATGACTGCCCCACCCTGCGCAAAAGCCGAGGCGGCGCGGATAAATGGCTGGACGTGGCCTGGGACAAAAACATTTCCCGCCTGTTTGAAGTCGGCGTCCGCGTCGTTGTCGCCAACCAGCGCGGCGTGCTGGCGAAAGTCGCATCCGTCATCGCCGAAGCGGAATCCAACATCGAGAACGTCAATTTCACCAGCGAAGGCGATTACACCGCGCTGAGCTTCACCTTGCAGGTTTCCAATCGCAAGCACCTCGCCGAGGTGATGCGCAGGCTGCGCAAATTGCCGGAGATCATCCAGATTGCGCGGGTGAAAAACGCAGTGGCTTAAATTCCATATCGCCGCAACCAGGCCAGCATCCCCGCCGCCTTGTCCAGCGTTTCCTGGTACTCGGCTTCCATCACGGAATCGGCCACCAGTCCGCCACCCGCCCAGCAATGTATTTTGTCCTGCGTGCGCGCCAACGTGCGGATGGCGATGTTGCTGTCCATGTTGCCGTCGAAACCGGCATAGCCGATCGCGCCGCAATACACGCCGCGTCGATCCGGCTCCAGTTCGTCGATGATCTGCATGGCGCGTCGCTTGGGCGCGCCGGTGACGGAGCCGCCGGGGAAGCAGTCGCGCAGCAGATGCAGGGCGTCGCGCCCTTCTGCCAAGCGGCCTTCCACCGTGCTGACCAGATGATGCACGTTGGAGTAGCTTTCCACGTCGAACAGTTGTGAAACGCGCACCGAACCGGTCGCGCAATTTTTGCTTAAATCGTTGCGCAGCAAATCGACGATCATCAGGTTTTCGGCGCGATCCTTCGGGTGGCGGCGCAATTCTTCAGCCAGTTGCTCATCCTGCACAGCGTCGCTGCCGCGTGGTCGGGTTCCCTTGATCGGGCGGGTTTCGACATGACCGTCGCGCACGCGCAGAAAGCGCTCCGGCGAAACGCACAGAATCTGCCCTTGCGGAATATTCAGCAACGCCGAGTACGGCGCGGGATTGAGACGGCGCAATTCAAGATACGCCGACGATGCGTCACCCGTGACATCGGCGCTGAATCGCTGCGCGAGATTGACCTGATAGCAATCGCCCGCCCGCAAATAATCCTGCACGCGGGCAAAAGCAGCCGCGTAGCGTTCACGGTTGAGGTTGGAAACTGCGGGGCTGGTGACACGAAAAACGGCTGCTGGCGCTGCGCACGCGCCTTGCAGACGTTGCAGAATGTCCGGCAGGCGTCGCGCCGTTCCGGCGTTGCGCTGACGGGAGACCAGATGCGATTGTCGCGCCTGGTGGTCGATGACAATTGCCCAATCGTAAATGCCGATGGCCATGTCGGGCATGGCTTGCGCCGCGCCCTGCGGCAACGCCATCGCGCCGCGCGCGAGATCATAGCCCCAATACCCCAGCGCGCCGCCCGCAAATGGAATGTCCGGCTCAGGCGTAGCGGCAGCGCCCAACTGGGCGCGGATCAAATCAAAAGGATCCGCATCCGAATACTGCCGCGCGCCATCCGCGCAGATTTCGGTTCGCCCGTTGCAGGTCAGCAGCGTCGTCACCGGCTGCGCGCACAGAATGTCATATCGCCCCATGCCGCCGCTATCCAGCCACATCGCCCAGGGCATGTCCGCAATCGCGCCATAGGCGGTGACGGCTGCGTTGAGGGCATAGGGAAGCGGAATCGCGTTACAGGACATCGGCAATACGGGAAACGAAAAACGCAGGGGGCAGAAAGCCGCTCCGGTCTGGCATGTTTATTTTTCGACAGCAGCGAATCATCATGCGTTGCCGATCAAGCAGAGACAGGAGAACACGCCCATCCCAAACAGGCGGTAATGAGCGCACACAGCCCCTGACTGCGTGCGCCCAGCAAAACAACCCGCGAAACTGCGGAACACCCTGCGCCGATCAACAACTCATCAAACGCACATCAGGATCATTCCGCAGTCTCCACACCCCGATCAATTCGGCTTGCTGATGCCTGGCGTAGGGAAAGGCCAGGTTGTAGCCGGACGCACGGGTGCGGGCGCAGAAGGAGCCGGTGCCGGAGCAGCAGCGGCTGCTGGCTTGGCTGCCGGTTTTTTGGCCGGCGCGGCTTTCTTCGCTACGGGTTTCTTGGCAGCCGGTTTTTTGGCTGGCGCAGCTTTTTTCGCAGCCGGTTTGGCCGCCGGTTTTTTAGCCGCAGGCTTTTTCGCAGCCGGTTTCTTGGCTGCCGCCTTTTTAGCCGCCGGTTTTTTGGCTGCCGCTTTCTTGGCTGCCGGCTTCTTGGCTGCTGGCTTTTTGGCCGGCGCCGCTTTCTTGGCGGCTGGCTTCTTGGCTGCCGGTTTCTTCGCTACGACTTTCTTGGCTGCCGGTTTTTTGGCTACCGCTTTTTTAGCCGCTGGCTTTTTGGCCGGTGCCGCTTTCTTGGCTACAGGCTTTTTGGCTGCCGGTTTTTTAGCCGCTGGCTTCTTGGCGACGACCTTCTTTGCTGCTGGTTTCTTGGCAACTGCCTTCTTCGCCGGTGCAGCCTTCTTCGCTGCGGGCTTTTTGGCAACTACCTTCTTGGCTGCCGGTTTTTTGGCTGCCGCTTTCTTGGCCGGCGCTTTTTTCGCTGCCGGTTTAGCTTTTTTTGCTACTGCCATTTCAACCTCCTAATCACAAGTTTAGAAACAAACACCCACTGCTACACCTCCGACACACCGCGAACGGTGCGAACGAAGTCCTTGTCGGCCTGCGTTCCGGCCGCCATAAAAAAATGCCGCCGGACAGTGATCCGGCGGCAAGCATCCCGCAATAAATGATTTTGAAGGCAACAACGGCACAGGCCGATGCGCTAGTCCCATGACAGGGCGCCTCCTGTTTGATATTCCGTCACGCGGGTCTCAAAGAAATTCTTTTCTTTCTTGAGGTCTATCATCTCCGCCATCCACGGGAA
>JAITMU010000141.1 GCA_031277195.1 Gallionellaceae bacterium
GAAAAAATGCCATCTAAAATCCATCATCCATGAGTTGCTGTGGTTTTTGCAGGGCAGCACCAACACAAAATATCTGAAGGAAAACGGCGTCAGTATTTGGGATGAGTGGGCGGATGAGAACGGCGACCTGGGGCCGGTGTACGGCAAGCAATGGCGCTCGTGGTTGGCGGCGGATGGTCGCGTGATTGATCAGATCACCGAAGTCGTCGAGCAGATCAAAAAAAATCCTGATTCGCGCCGGATTATCGTCTCGGCCTGGAATGTCGGCGAACTCAACAAAATGGCGCTAGCGCCGTGCCATGCGTTTTTTCAGTTCTATGTGGCAGACGGAAAACTTTCCTGCCAGCTTTACCAGCGCAGCGCCGATATTTTCCTCGGCGTGCCGTTCAACATTGCCTCTTACGCGCTGCTCACGATGATGATGGCGCAAGTGTGCGATCTTGAGCCGGGCGATTTTGTGCATACCTTCGGCGACGCGCATCTGTACTCGAATCACATGGAGCAGACGCGCGAACAACTCTCCCGCGCGCCGCGCGCGTTGCCGGTGATGAAAATCAATCCGGCGGTGAAAGACATCTTCGCGTTCAAGTACGAAGATTTCACGCTGGAAGGCTATGACCCTTGGCCTGCGATCAAAGCGCCGGTTGCCATATGAAGCTCGCGCTCATCGTCGCAATGGCGCAAAACCGCACCATCGGCATCAACAACACACTGCCTTGGCATATCCCCGCAGACCTCAAGCATTTCAAGGCGCTGACGATGGGGCACACCATGATCATGGGGCGCAAGACGTTTGATTCCATCGGCAAGCCGCTGCCGGGACGGCGCACGGTGGTGGTGACACGCAATCGTGAGTTGCAAATTGAAGGCTGCACCGTTGTTAATTCGTTGCAGGATGCGTTAGCGGCGTGCGTTGGCGAAGAAGAAGTTTTTGTTGTGGGCGGCGCGGAGTTGTACGCGCAGGCCTTGCCGCTGGCGGATACGCTGTATGTGACGGAAGTGTTGCAGGAAGTGGAAGGCGACGCGCATTTTCCGGCGATTGATTTGTCGCAATGGCGTGAAACGTCGCGTGAGCCGCATAGCCAGACGGAGCCACAGGCGGTGAAGTATCACTTCGTTACCTATCGGCACCTTACGCGTTCGCCCCTCCTTGACACCACAAAAACCACCCGCTAGTGTGCGCGCTCCATCGTCACGCCATTTCTCACCATGTCCCTCAAACAAATCCCCCCCAATCTCCGCCCCTTGCCCGCCTTGATTTTCGCCTCGCGCTGGCTGCAACTGCCGCTCTATCTGGGGTTGATCGTGGCGCAGGCGGTGTACGTCTGGCAGTTCGGCGTGGAATTGACGCATCTGGTTCAGCAGGTGTTTTTCCACCAAAGCACGGGCGGAACCAGCACCGAAGTGGCGATCATGCTGATCGTGCTGGGTTTGATCGACGTGGTGATGATTTCCAATCTGCTGATCATGGTGATCGTCGGCGGCTATGAGACTTTCGTTTCGCGCCTCAATCTGGAAGGGCATCCCGATCAACCGGACTGGCTGGATCACGTCAACGCCAGCGTGCTGAAGGTCAAGCTGGCGATGGCGATCATCGGCATCTCGTCCATCCACCTGCTGAAAACATTCATCGAAGCCAGCATGATCGGCATGCCGGTTTGCACGCCGGAATTGCTTGCCGCGAATGCGGTGTGTTCAAAATTCACCGAGGCGGGGGTGATGTGGCAGACGATTATTCACTCGGTGTTTATCTTGTCGGCGATTGGCGTGGCTTATACCGACAAATTGATGGCGCATCATATTGATGGCACGTCGGAGGGGCATTAAAAAACCATGCGTAGGGCGGGGCTTGCCTCGCGCAGTGGAAACTTCAAAGCTCGCTCCGCGCGGGGCAAGCCCCGCCCTACTTCACTGCTTCACACAATCCACGTAATACCGCATCTCCCCATTCATCTCCTCCACCAGCCCGTGGATGTCGGTCTCAAATCCCGGAAAGCGTTTGCTGAAATCGCGCGCGAATTTCAAATAATCGACGATGGTTTTATTGAAACGCTCGCCGGGAATCAACAGCGGAATACCCGGCGGATACGGTGTCAGCAGCACGGCGGTGACACGGCCTTCCAGATCATCAATCTCCACGCGCTCGATTTCGTCGTGCGCCATTTTGGCGAAGGCGTCCGACGGTTTCATCGCGGGTTGCATGTCTGACAAATACATCTCGGTGGTCATCTTGGCGACGCTGTTGGCTTTGTAGGCGTCGTGTATTTGCTGGCACAGATCGCGCAGGCCGACGCGTTCGTACAGCGGATATTTCGCCGCGAATTCCGGCAGGATGCGCCAGATCGGCTGGTTCTTGTCGTAGTCGTCCTTGAACTGTTGCAGCGCGGCGAGCAGCGTGTTCCAGCGGCCTTTGGTGATGCCGATGGTGAACATGATGAAGAAGGAATAGAGGCCGCACTTCTCCACGATCACACCGTGTTCGGCGAGATATTTGGTGACCATCGCGGCGGGAATGCCGGAGTCGTCGAAGTTGCCGTTGAGATTCAGCCCCGGCGTAATCACGGTGGCTTTGATCGGGTCGAGCATGTTGAAACCGGACGCGAGATTGCCGAAGCCGTGCCATTGATCGCCGCTGCCCAGCATCCAGTCCTCGCGCGAGCCGATGCCTTCTTCGGCGATGTTTTCCGGCCCCCACACCTTGAACCACCAGTCGTTGCCGAAATCGGCATCCACCTTGCTCATCGCGCGACGAAAATCCAGCGCTTCGGCGATGGATTCCTCCACCAGCGCAGTGCCGCCCGGCGGCTCCATCATCGCGGCGGCAACATCGCACGAGGCGATGATGGCGTACTGCGGGCTGGTCGAGGTGTGCATCAAAGACGCCTCGTTGAAAATGTGACTGTTGAGTTTCCGATTCTGCGATTCGCGCACCAGAATTTGCGACGCCTGACTCAAACCGGCGAGCAATTTATGCGTGGATTGCGTGGCAAAAATCATCGACTCCTTGGCGCGCGGACGGTCGCGACCAATCGCGTGCATGTCGCGATAGAAATCGTGAAACGCCGCATGCGGCAGCCAAGCCTCATCGAAATGCAACGTGTCGATGCGCCCGTCCAGCATGGTTTTCAGCATCTCGACGTTATAGACCACTCCATCGTAAGTGCTTTGCGTGATGGTGAGAATGCGCGGCTTCTTGGTTTTATCCTTGATGAACGGATTGGCGTCGATTTTTTTCTGAATGTTCGCCGGCTCGAACTCCGCCTTGGGAATCGGCCCGATGATGCCGTAGTGATTGCGCGTCGGCGTCAGAAACACCGGCACCGCGCCGGTCATCATGATCGAATGCAGAATGGATTTGTGGCAGTTGCGATCGACGACCACGATGTCATCCGGCGCGACAGTCGAGTGCCACACGATTTTGTTGGAGGTCGAGGTGCCGTTGGTGACAAAAAACAAATGGTCGGAATTGAAGATGCGCGCAGCGTTGCGCTCGGACGCCGCGACCGGCCCGGTGTGATCGAGCAACTGACCGAGTTCGTCCACCGCATTGCACACATCGGCGCGCAGCATGTTCTCGCCAAAAAATTGATGGAACATCTGCCCCACCGGCGATTTCAAAAACGCCACGCCGCCCGAATGTCCCGGACAGTGCCAGGAATACGAACCGTCCTGCGCGTAGTGCAACAGCGCGCGGAAGAACGGCGGCGCCAGCGAATCCAGATAAGACTTGGCCTCGCGAATGATGTGGCGCGCGACGAATTCCGGCGTGTCCTCGTGCATGTGAATGAAGCCGTGCAACTCGCGCAGAATGTCGTTCGGAATGTGGCGCGAGGTGCGCGTTTCGCCGTACAGATAAATTGGAATGTCGGCATTCTTGAAGCGAATCTCCTCGACAAAAGCGCGCAACGATTTCAGCGCCGCCTCGGTTTCCTCCGCGCTGCCGCCGCCAAATTCTTCATCGTCGATGGAGAGCAGAAACGCCGACGCGCGGCTTTGCTGCTGCGCGAACGAAGTCAGATCGCCGTAGCTGGTCACGCCCAGCACATCCATGCCCTCCTTCTCGATCGCCTGCGCCAGCGCGCGTATGCCGAGACCGCTGGAATTTTCGGAGCGGAAGTCTTCGTCGATGATGATGATGGGGAAGTTGAATTTCATCGCAGTCCTCAAAAAAAGAACAAGAATTCAAAAGCGCCGGACAAATCAGGCGCGGATTGTCGCAGATTTACGGGGGGAATGG
>JAITMU010000135.1 GCA_031277195.1 Gallionellaceae bacterium
GCCAATGCCGCCGCCGAGTTGCAGCGCGGTCATGGTCAGCAGCGCCGCCGCGAAATACAGCGCCGCTTGCCAACGCCCGACGGCCAATCCCAGCGCGGCGGCTTTGTCAGCGCCGCCCGTGATCACGTCCAGCCCACCAGCAAAAATCGTCGCGCACGCCACTGCCACCGGCAACACCACCCAAGCCAGCGGCAGCGCCTGCGGATGCGACAGATCGCCCATCAGCCAGAACAACATGCCCGGCACCTGATCCGGTCGCGCCAGGGACAGCATCAGGCTGATCAATGCGCCACAACCAGCGGACAGCACCACGCCCGTCAGCAGCAAACGATAAACATTGCGCTCGCCGCGCCGGAATCCCAAACCGAACACGGCGATGACGGCGGCCAACGCGCCAGCGAACGAGGAAAATTGCGCCGCAACCGCCCCGGCTCCCGCCAGCAGCGCCGCCAGCATGCCCACTGCCGCGCCGCCGGAAACGCCGAGAATGTAAGGGTCTGCCAACGGATTACGCAGCAATGCCTGCAACAACACGCCCGCCAGCGCCAGCAATCCGCCGCAGGCAAACGCCGCCAGCACGCGCGGCAGGCGCAACTGCCACACCACGTCCACCGCCGTCGCGTCACCGCGCCCAAGTAACGCCTGCCACACTTCGCCCGCCGACAACGGCAGCGAACCGCTGCCGAGGCCGCAATAGAGGCTCAGGAGTGCGAGCAGGAAAAACAGGAGGAGGAGGTGACGCGGTGACATGGCCACGGACAAGGGCTTAATTAAAAATAAAATTTTCTTATACCGTCGCCAGCCGCTGTATCGTGTCCGGGTATTTTTCAACCAAACGGATCAACAGGGCGGCCTGGGCATTCGGCTTGGCTCGCCCTTGCTCCCAGTTTTCCAGCGTGCGCGGATTGGTGCGCAGATAGTTGGCAAACACCGGACGCGACAGATTCAGTCGCTCGCGCAGCGCGCGCAGCTCGTCAGCCGTGACATCTGCCACCACTTCGAGTGTGACCACCTGCCTGCGCAGCGTAATCTTGCCTTCGCGCTCGGCCTCGAGATCTGCAAAGCCTTGCATCAATTCATTGAACAAATTTCGTTTTGGTTTTTTCATCGTCGTCGCTCCAATTCTGTTTTCAAACTATCCCTGAGCGCGCGCTTTTCCCGCGCACCCAAATCAACCATTTCGTCCTTGTCATACAAGGCGAACAACCAAAACTGCGAACCACCGTCCCACCAATAGTAAATCACCCGCAAGCCGCCTCGCTTGCCCTTACCCCTGCGTGCATCGCCGTACCGGAGTTTGCGCAAACCTCCCGTGCCTTCAATCATGTCGCCGGCTTCCGGATTCTCCAGCATGGCGTCTTGCAAACCGCGATATCCGTCATCGTCGAAATAGTCAGCCCGAAAACGGGCAAACATGGACATCTCGACGAAAACCGCCATCGACTTCAGAATTATACGCATCTTGCGTTCACTTTAAAAAAATAGCGCGGACAAAAAGGCCGACGCCACACTGCGCGTCGGCCAGTTTTCAGAGCCATCCGTCCAAGCTATTTCTTGCTTTTCGCCGCCGTTTTATCGGCAGCCGCGGTTTCCTTTCCGCTCAGGCACGTTTTCATGAACGCCTTGCGTTCATCGCCTTTCAGCGATTTTTCCTTCGCTTCCTTGTTGCAGGCTTTCATTCGCTCCTGCTGCGTGCCCGCGAATGTTGCGTGGGAAAACAGCATGAGCCCCAGGCTCGCCAATACGATCAGTTTTTTCATGTTCCAGCTCCTTGAGAATCGCGCCGGAAATTCGGACGCCGGAGGATTCTTGCAAAGCTGGCGGATGGTGAATACCTGGCTAACCAGATAGGTAGGCGCGATCAACGCAAGCTGATAATTCGCCAACCGCGCCGTTCCGCATGGGCGCGCAGCGTGTCGTCGGGATCCACCGCCACCGGCTGCGTCACCTTCTCCAGCAGCGGCAAATCGTTCAGCGAATCGCTGTAAAACGTGGAGATGGGGAAATCGTTCCAGCTTTGCCCGCGTTCCGCCAGCCACGCTTCCAGCCGCGTGATCTTGCCTTCACGAAAGCTCGGCACGCCGTTGACGCGACCGGTAAATTCGCCGTTGCGTTGCTCCGGCTCGGTGGCGATCAAGTGTTCCACGCCGAAAGCGCGCGCAATCGGCGCGGTAACGAAACTGTTGGTGGCGGTGATGACGACACACAAATCGCCCGCCACGCGATGCTGCGCGACCAATTCTCGCGCAGGCTGCCCCATCATGCCCGCGATGCGCTCGCGCATGAATTCCGCATGCCAGGCATCCAGCGTTTTGCGGGAATGGCGCGACAGCGGTTCAAGCTGGAAATCGAGGAATTTGTGAATGTCCAGCGTGCCGTTTTTGTATTGATCGTAAAACGTCTGGTTTTTCACTTCGTAGAGCGCGCGGTCGATCACGCCCTTGTCGATCAAGAATTGCGCCCACTCGAAATCGCTGTCGCCGGTCAGCAAAGTGTTGTCCAGATCGAATAGTGCGAGATTCATTTTTTCTCCGTTAATCCAATAAGAGCCTCTCTCCCGTCAAGGGAGAGGGGCGCGTGCGTCCTGCATCACTTCCTTCAACAACGGCACCGACGCCGCTCGCTTCAAGCGCAGGCAATGCGCGTCGAGCGCGTCCAGCACGCCGAGCAGGGCGGGCAAGTCGCGACGACCGTGACGCAGCAGGTATTGCGTGACTTCCTTCGGCAATTCAAACCCGCGCGCCACCGCATGCTGTTCCAGCGCGCGCGCTTTTTCGTCGTCGTTCAGACCGTGCGCCTGATAGATCAACCCCCAGCCCAGGCGCGTGCGCAAATCGTCGCGCAATGCGAGATGCGCCGGTGCGGCAACACCGCTGACCAGCAGCAATCCGCCGCTTTCCTTCATCCGGTTGTAAAGTTCAAACAGGGCAAGCTGCCCCGCTTCATTCAATGTATGCGCATCATCGACCGCGACGACCTGCATCGCCTCCGGCACCATGCCGCACAAACAGATCGCCGACTGTCCCGCCGCGCGCGCTGCCGCCACCGCCGCTTGCAGCAGATGGCTCTTGCCGCTGCCTGCGTCACCCCAAAGATAAATGCTGCGCGCCGCCCCGCCTCCCGCCAACGACGAACGCAATGCGGCGAGCAGTTCGGCGTTGCGGCCAACGACGAAATTGTCCAGCGTGGGCGTCCAGTCCGGCGCGATGCCGAGCAGTAATTGCGTCATGGGTTCAAGCCTGCGGCGGGCATTTGGAGTAAAATTGAACGGAAAAACCGCCTTATTTTATCCCAAGAAAGCGAGAACCCGACTTGAGCCAGCGCAATTCCCTCTCCTACCGCGATGCCGGCGTGGACATCGACGCCGGCGACCGTCTGGTGGAAAACATCAAACCCTTCGCGCGGCGCACGATGCGCCCCGAAGTGCTGTCCGGCATCGGCGGCTTTGGCGGTCTGGTCGAAATTTCAAAAAAATACCGCGAGCCGGTGCTGGTGTCAGGCACCGACGGCGTGGGCACCAAACTGAAGCTGGCGTTTGAACTCAACCGCCACAACACCGTCGGCATCGACCTCGTGGCGATGAGCGTCAACGACATTCTGGTGCAGGGCGCTGAACCGCTGTTCTTCCTCGATTACTTCGCCTGCGGCAAGCTCGACGTGGACATCGCCACCGATGTCGTCAAAGGCATCGCGGCGGGTTGCGAACAAGCCGGTTGCGCCTTGATCGGCGGCGAGACCGCCGAGATGCCGGGCATGTATCCCGCGGGCGAATACGATCTCGCCGGTTTCGCGGTGGGCGTGGTGGAAAAGTCGCGCATCATCACCGGCGAACACATCCGCCCCGGCGACGCGGTGATCGGCCTCGCCTCCAGCGGCGCGCATTCCAACGGCTATTCGCTGGTGCGCAAAATCCTCGAACGCGAAAATCCCGATCTGCACGCCGCTTTCGACGGTGACCGCACCCTGGCTGATTGCATCATGGCGCCCACGCGCATTTACGTGAAACCGCTGCTCGCGCTGATGCGGCAACTCGACGTAAAAGGCATGGCGCACATCACCGGCGGCGGTCTGCTGGAAAACGTGCCGCGCGTGCTGCCGGGCAATGTCGTCGCCGAACTCGACGCCGCCACCTGGCGCGCGCCCAAGCTGTTCGACTGGCTGCGCGAACACGGCAATGTCGCGCCGCAGGAAATGTATCGCACCTTCAACTGCGGCATCGGCATGATCGTGGTGGTGGATCGCAAGGATGCCGACGCGGCGATCAAGCAGCTTGCCGCTGCGGGCGAGACGGCGCAGCTTATCGGCGAGATTCGCGCGCGTGTGGGGGATGAGGCGCAGACCCAGGTTAAATAAGCGGACAATTCCCTCTCCCGGAGGGAGAGGGAGTACAAAGCCCAACGTTGAGGAGAATTCTTGAAATCCGTCGTCATCCTGATCTCCGGCCACGGCAGCAACATGCAAGCGTTGCTGGACGCCGATCTGCCGGACGCGCGCATCGCTGCGGTGATCAGCAATCAGGCTGACGCGCCGGGACTGGAAGTCGCGCAACGCCGCGCCATTTCGACGCGCGTCATCCCGCATCGCAATTATCCCGACCGCACCGCATTCGACGCCGCACTCATCGAGGCCATCGACGGCTATTGCGCCGACCTCGTTGTTCTCGCCGGTTTCATGCGCATCCTCACGCCCGAATTCACCGCGCGTTATCGCGGTCGCTTGCTCAACATTCATCCTTCGCTGCTGCCCGCTTACGGCGGCTTGAACACGCACGAGCGCGCGCTCGCCGATGGCGTGAAGCTGCACGGCTGCACCGTACATTTCGTCACCGGCGAACTCGACCACGGCCCCATTGTCATACAGGCCGCCGTGCCGGTGCTGGCGGACGACACGCAGGAAACGCTGGCCGCGCGCGTGCTGTGCGAGGAACATCGCATTTATCCACAAGCCGTGCGCTGGTTCTGCGAAGGCCGGCTCAGCTTGTCGGCGGACGGCAAAGTACGAATCGATCACGCCCAACGCGCGGACGGCGCGCTGATTGCGCCACCGCTGGAGTCGCCATGAAACTGCTCTCGCGTTTTTTCATCCTGCTGATGTGCGTTGCGCCGCTCTCCGCCGTCGCCGCCGAGTCGTATTCGCAGATCACTCTCGAATACGAACTTTCCACGCGCGGCTTCACCGTCGGCGCGATGAAGGAAACCTACGCCCGCAGCAAAGACCGCTACCGCATCACCAGCGTCAGCGTCGCCACCGGCTTGCTCGCCGCCATCAAGCCGGAAACCATCAACGTCATCAGCGAAGGCACGGTCACGCCACAGGGATTGCATCCCGACACGTTCAGCAGCATCCGCAAGGTCGATACCGATCGCAGCGCCACCGCCAGTTTCGACTGGACGAACAAAACCGTCACGCTGGACGACAAGCGCAAAGGCAAACGCACGCTGCCCCTGCCGGACGGCACGCAGGATCGCGCCAGCGCGATGTACCAGTTCATGTTCCTCGCGATGGACAATGCCACCGCGCTGAATTTCAACATGGTCAACGTCAACAAACTGGATCTTTACAGCTACCGTGTCTCGTCCGGCGGCCGCGTGAAAGTCCCCGCAGGCACGTTTGATACGGTGTACGTCGCCAGCACGCCCGAACCCGGCAAACGAAAAAAAACCGAAATCTGGCTCGCGCGAGAGCACGGCTGGCTGCCATGCAAGATGATCATCACGGATGAGGATGGCAGCCGGTACACGCAGGAGTTGACGAAATTCAGCGCGCGACCTTGAGGATATTCGTCATTCCCGCGTGATTTTGGCGGGAATCCAGTGGCTCACCGCCTCGCAAAGCGAGGCTGTCAAAAAATCAAAGACGCTGGATTCCCGCCAAAACCACGCGGGAATGACGAATATCATCCTTACGGCCGCGCGCTGAATTTCGTCAACTCCTGCGTGTACCGGCTGCCATCCTCATCCGTGATGATCATCTTGCATGGCAGCCAGCCGTGCTCTCGCGCGAG
>JAITMU010000218.1 GCA_031277195.1 Gallionellaceae bacterium
ATGTGTGGGCGCGGGCGTATGGCTCCTGGGCGGACGACAAGGGCAACGAAGAAGAAGCGCGGATCAAACGCGACATTACCGGCGTGTTCGTCGGCGCGGATGGCGAGTTTAGCGACTGGCGCATCGGCGTGATGGGCGGCTACAGCCAAACCGATTTGAAGATGGATACGAGAAGCTCCAGCGGCAAGAGCGACGCGTATCACGTCGGCGTGTACGGCGGCACGCACGTCGGCGCGGTCGGCGTGCGTCTGGGTGCGAGCTACGCGCGGCATGATATTTCGACGAGTCGGGCGGTGGCGTTTGACGGCTTTACGGATCGCTTGAGTGCGGACTACAAAGCCAACACGACGCAGGTGTTCGGCGAGGTGGGCTATGACATCAAGATGAGCGAACACACCACGGTCGCGCCGTTTGTGAATCTGGCCTCGGTGAATCACAAAACGGATAGCTTTGTAGAGCGCGGCGGTGAAGCGGCCTTGAGCGATGCAGGCGGCAGTATGCGCACGACGTTCACCACAGTGGGTCTGCACGCCGCGACGAAATTCGACCTGGGCGGTGTGGAAGCGACGGCGAAAGGCTTGGTCGGCTGGCATCACGCCTTCGGCGACGTGGAAAGCGCCTCCACTCACGCCTTCGCAGGCGGCGATGCGTTCACGGTGCATGGCGTGCCGGTGACGAAGAACTCGATGCTGGTTGAAGCGGGATTGGAGTTTGAAGTGGGTAAAGCGTCGTCGGTGGGGGTTTCGTATAACGGATTATTCGGCGGAGATTACTCGGATAACGGTGTGATGGCGTATGTGAGCGTGAAGTTTTGAGGGCGCTCATTTTTCCCCTCACCCTACCCTCTCCCCCTAAATGGGGAGAGGGAAATTGATGCCGTCATTCCAGCGTTCGCTGGAATGACGGTGGTTACACCAACCCTTCCGGCCTCACTCCGCTCCCCTTCACCCTCACCGTCTTTCGCCGCGATTGCGCGCCTCTTACCAACTCCACATCCCGCAGCGTTACTTCAAACAACTCCGCAATAAATCGTAACAACGCCTCATTGGCGCGGCCTTCAATCGGTGGGGCGGCGAGGCGCACTTTTAATGCGTCGCCGTGCAAGCCGGCGAGTTCGCTGCGCTTTGCGCCGGGCTGGACGTGCAGTTCCAGCAGCCAATCCTCCCCTTCGCGGCGGTGCCACATCAGAGCAGGGCGGCGGCCTGGCTTTCCAGCCAGCTTATCGGCATGGCCAGTATGAACTGGCAGATGAGGAACAGGATCAGCACGGAAAAGTCGAGGCCGCCCAGCGACGGGATGCGTCGTTGCAGCGGTTCGAGGAAGGGCTGGGTGGCGGCGATCATCAGGGTGGAGATGGGCGAGTAGGGGTTGATCCAGGACAGCAACGCGCGCGCGAGCAGCAGTCCCATCAGCAGGTAAATGCTGACGCGCAGCAGGTGGACGGCAGACCAGACAAGCAGGCCGGGGAGGGCGAACGGTTTGCCGTGCAGCATCCAGGACAGCGCGAAGTAGAGCGTTTCTGCGGCGAAGATCAGCAGCAGCGATGCGATGTCGATGCCGCGCACGGGGGTGAACAGGCGGCGCGCGGGCAGCACCAGAAAATCGGTGAGCGTCATGAGGAACCTGCCGAAGGAGTTGTGCATCGGCGCGCGCAGCCAGAGCAGGTGGAAGCGCAGCAGCAGCAGGATGACGAGCGGTTGCAGCAGCGCGTCGAGCAGGAGTTCGGAGTAGTTCAACATCAATCCGCTCCCAGTTCGTCGCCCAGTTCCGCTGCGCGGTCAGCGGCGGCGCGGGCGGCGGCGATGATGTGCGCTTTCACCTGATGGGCTTCCATGCTGAGTAGCGCGCGTTCGGTGGTGCCGTTTTTCGAGGTGACGCGCGCGCGCAGGGTGGCGGGGTCGTCGGCGCTGCCGTGCGCGAGTTTTGCTGCGCCCAGTGCGGTTTCCAGCGCGAGCTGGCGCGCGACGGCTTCGGTCAGGCCGAGTTCTTTTCCGGCTTGTTCCAGCGCTTCGATGAAATAGAAAAAATAGGCGGGGCCGCTGCCGGAGAGGGCGGTGACGGCATCCATCTCGGCTTCGCTTTGCACCCAGACGAACGCGCCTGCGGTTCGCACGATGGTTTCGACGCGCTCGCGTTGTTGGGAATCGAGCGCGGCGGCATAGAGGCCGGTCATGCCTGCGCCGACCAGCGCGGGCGTGTTCGGCATCGCGCGCACGGGGACGCCGCGCCCGCCCAGCCAGCGCGCGAGATCGGCGAGGCGAATGCCTGCGGCGATCGACAGCACGATTTGTTGCGCGGAGAGCAGCGATCCCAACTGCGTTGCGACTTCGCGCAGTTGTTGCGGTTTGACGGCCAGCACGACGACATCGCAGTGCGCGATGGCCGCCGCTTCGAGTTGCGCGAATACGTTGATGCCGTGCGCGGCGCGCAGCCGTTCGCGGTTGGCGGCGTCGATTTCCACCGCGCCAAGTTGCGTCGGCGCAAAGCCGCGTTGCAGCAGCCCGCCGATCATTGCGTTTGCCATGTTGCCGCCGCCGATGAAGCAGATGTTCATGGTTTTTCCTTTGTTATGTTGCTGTTTTCCCCTCACCCTAGCCCTCTCCCCGCGAGCGGGGAGAGGGGATAAAACCACTTCCCTCTCCCCATTCATGGGGAGAGCGAAGCGAGGGGTCGGGTCAGGGTGGGGGGAGCCTGCTCCCAAAAATCCCCGTCCCCACTCTCACCATCGTCGCCCCCTCCAATATCGCCGCCTCCATATCCTGCGACATGCCCATCGACAGTGTATCCAGTTCCAATCCGCGCGCGTTGAGTTGCGTCAGCAATTCGTGCAGACGCGCGAAGGGTTGGCGTTGCGCGGCGAGGGTGGCGGCGGGCGCGGGAATGGCCATCAGTCCGCGCAATTTCACGCCGGGCAAGGCGGCTATCGCGCGCGCCAGCGTTTCCGTTTCTTCCGGTGCGACGCCGCTTTTGCTGGCTTCATTGCTGACGTTTACCTGTATGCACACATTGAGCGGCGGCAGCGTCATACCTCTCTGGGTTGATAGGCGTTCAGCGACGCTGAATTTTTCTACACTGTGCGCCCAGGAGAAGTGTTCGGCGATGGCGCGCGTTTTGTTGCTCTGGATCGGGCCGATGAAATGCCATTCCAGCGGCAGGTCGCGCAGCGATTCCATTTTGAGCAGGGCTTCCTGCACGTAGTTTTCGCCGAAGGTGGTTTGCCCGGCCTGGTATGCCTCGCGCACGGTGGCGGCGGGAAAGGTTTTGCTCACTGCCAGCAGCGTGACGCTTTGCGCGGAACGGTGCGCGGTCGCGGCGGCGTGTTCCAGCGCGCGGCGGACGGTTTGCAGGTTGTGGGCGATGGCGGACATGGTGGGTCGCCGATTAATAACTCTAAATTTGATAGGGGAATTATATATGGATATTACGGAACTCCTCGCTTCAGCAATCGCCGTCGGCGCGTCCGACTTGCACCTTTCCGCCGGAATGCCGCCGATGCTGCGCGTGCAGGGCGACATGCGCCGACTGGATTTGCCGCCGATGACGCATGAGGAAGTGCTGGCGGCGGCGCTTGGCATCATGGACGACGGGCAGCGCGCGACTTACGTGGCGCGCAAGGAGGCGGATTTTTCGTTTGCCGCGCCAGGGCTGGCGCGTTTTCGCGTCAATGCGTTCAACCACAGTCGCGGCGCGGGGGTGGTGATGCGCGCGATTCCGTTCGAGGTTCGCTCACTGGCGGAACTCAACGCGCCGCCCATTTTCGCCGACATCGCCAGCCAGCCGCGCGGTCTGGTGCTGGTGACCGGCCCCACCGGCTCCGGCAAATCCACCACGCTGGCGGCGATGATTGATTACATCAACGAACATCAGTCGGGTCACATCCTCACCGTGGAAGACCCGATTGAATTTGCGCATGTGTCGAAGCGCTGTTTGATCAGCCAGCGCGAGGTTGGCGCGCATACGCAGTCGTTCGACAACGCCCTGCGTTCCGCGCTGCGCGAAGACCCGGATGTGATTCTGATCGGCGAAATGCGCGATCTCGAAACCATCCGGCTGGCGCTCACTGCCGCCGAAACCGGTCATCTGGTGTTGGGCACGTTGCACACCAGCTCGGCGGCCAAAACCATGGATCGCATCATCGACGTGTTTCCGGCGGACGAAAAGGAAATGGTGCGCGCCATGCTGTCGGAATCGCTGCGCGCGGTGATTTCGCAAACCCTGCTGAAAACACGCGACGGCGAAAGCCGCGTCGCCGCGCACGAAATCATGCTGTGCACGCCAGCGATTCGGAATTTGATCCGCGAGGGCAAGGTGCCGCAAATGTATTCGGCGATTCAAACGGGACAGGCGGCGGGGATGCAGACGCTGGATCAATGTTTGCAGCGTTTGGTGCGGGAGGGCGTGGTGACGGCGGCTGAGGCGGGGAGCAAAGCGGCGAATAGAACGGCGGTTTTTAATTAGTGTTTTTTTCTCCCGTCATTCCCGCGGAAGCGGGAATCCAAGGACGTTGATTTTTTATTTAATTAATTGAATATAAATAAAAGTCCTTGGATTCCCGCTTCCGCGGGAATGACGGCAGAGGCAAGGGGGCGAGGAGAAAATCCAAACCGAAACACTACACAGCTGACTATACCTTGCATTTATAAAACTTTATATGACATAATCCACGCCAAGATTCAGAGACGCCCCCCTCGGCATCTGGATTTGTTTCATCCTGTTTCTCCCTGCCCCTCTCCCGCCCTTGGGAGAGGGTGTTTTTTT
>JAITMU010000049.1 GCA_031277195.1 Gallionellaceae bacterium
AGTCGCGCCGCTGTATCAGGAAGCGGCGGCGAGCAAAGCAAAAACCGTGCCACGGGTTGTGCCGCGGAATTAATCTCCGCAAAAAATCTTTCGGAGCTTTTCGCCATGAATACGCCCACATCTCCTTCCATCGTCGATCTGCCCCTGCGCACCTGGGATGACCCCGAAGCGCGAGCGCTGTCCGGCGAGGCGCTGGCCGCGCTGGAACAAGGTCAGGTGCTGCATTTCCCGCAGTTGAGTTTTCCGCTGTCGGCGGAAGAAACCGCGCTGCTCGATCCCGCGCTGACCGATCCCAAACGCAAAAACATCAGCCTGAGCGCGCGCGGTCTGGCCGGCACCGTGGCGGAAGGCGAAACGCGCGAACGCCTGCACGCCACGCTCGCGCGTTTCCGCGACCAAAGCGGCATTCTGCTCGACGCGCTGTTTCCCGGTTACAGCGCCACCCGACATTCGCCCGCGACCAGTTTGCGGCTGCACGCCATCGGCACCTGGCATCCGTCCTGGCGCAAGGACGACCGGCTGCTGCACGTCGATGCGTTTCCCTCTCGCCCGCTGCGCGGCGAACGCATTTTGCGCGTGTTCAACAACATCAATCCGCACGGCGTACCGCGCACCTGGCACGCGGGCGGTTCTTTTGAAACCACGGCGCGGCACTACCTGCCCGCACTGAACAAACCCTGGCATCCCTGGCTCGCCGGACTCATGAACACGCTCGGCATCACCAAACAACGGCGCACCGAATACGATCACCTCATGCTCCAGTTGCACGACAACATGAAGCGCGACGCGGACTACCAGCGCGAAGGCGATTGGGTGGAAGTGAATTTCATGCCGGGTCACACCTGGGTCTGCTATTCCGACCAGGTGCCGCACGCCGCACTGAGCGGGCAATTCATGCTGGAACAAACCTGGCATGTGCCACTGGCCGCCATGTCACACACCGAACTCGCGCCGGTGCGCGTGCTGGAACGGCTGATGGGAAGGCCGTTGCTGGTATAAGCGCGCCGCATCGTAGGGCGGGGCTTGCCCCGCGCGGTGTACATTCCAACAGAACCCTTGATCCCCGTCATTCCAGCGAAAGCTGGAATCCAGCAGAAATAATAACCCGCGCAGCGGACAAAACCTGTTGTCCGGCTACGCCGGAACATTTTTATAAATGCACTGGATTCCAGCTTTCGCTGGAATGACGGGGATCAAGGGATTGCGATGTTGAAACGCTTACTGGATGAAAGTCAGGTAGTGATGCCACGCTTTTGCCAATTTGTTTTTCGCATGTTGGTCGCATTGGCCGGTGTCGCCGCACTTTCGTCTGCAGCCATCGCATCCAGCCCGTCGAAATATCCCATCGAGCAGCCGGAGTATCGTCTTTCGGATAACTACACGGAGGCCGACCCGGATATTGTCATCGTCAGCCAGTTGGAAAACCGGCTGTATCTGTATCACTACCTCCATTTACCGGACGGAAAAACCCGACTGGATTTTCGCTCGCAGCCGATGGTGATGCCGATTGAATCCTATTGGGCGGAAGGCCGCGTGGTCGTGGATGTTCGGTCGCCGTCGTACTGGGAGGCGATGCCCTGGTATTGGGTCGGCTATTTCATCTCCGATGACGTGAGGCGCGAGTATCCAGCATTCGATCCGCCGTTTAGCGAAGATGATCCGCGGCGCGCGGGTTTTATGGTGGACGAAATCGGCAACGTGGCCTCGGTCGTTCTGGACAACGACGACAAACCCGCGCTTGCCGTCATCACCAGCGCCGTGCCCTGGAACGACGAACGCAAGGCGAAGGCGCTGGCGACGTTGAGCGCCAAATTGAATATCGGTTATCCGAATCCGAAGTTCGAGGGCGAAGTCCGGTTTGAGCGACACGAGCCGGTGAAAAACCGCACTGCCGAATTTCTTGCCCTGCATAAAAAAGCGCGCGCGATTTCAAATCAGCGCACGCCTGAATTTCGCAGCGCGCTGTCGGAATTGCGCCGCTTCGTTCTGGAACAGGATGCCCGCCGCATCGACCCTGACAACAAAAATTCGATGGTCGTCACGGCGCTGAACGATTACGGCGACTGGATCGGCTTGTGGGGTGACGGGCGGGAAGCCGACAACATACTGACCGACGTGTTGCGACGCTCGCCTTCGCGCTTGCCCGTCCTGCTGAATCGCGCCGACGCGCGCTGGAAGCTGGGCGGCAAATTCCAGAATGATCGCTACGACGGCGACTACTGGCGCAACCATTTCAAAACGCTGGCGCGCGAAGACTATCGTCAATACTGCCTGCGCCAACTGGCCAACAAAAAAACCATACGCGGCAACACCGCCAAACGCATCATGACGGCGTTGGAAGTACCCGCCTTGAACGCCCAAACCTGCCGACTGCAAACGCGAATTTTTCAGGCTATCGAAGCAGGCAATCTGGAAGCCGTGCGCGCGGAACTGGCGAGCGGACAAGACCCGAATGTTAAAAACGATAAAGGGCTTTCAGCGCTGGAAGTCGCCGCGAACGAGAAAAAACTGGAGATCATCCGCGCATTGGTCGCGGCAGGCGCAAGAGCCGATGTTGAAACCGAAACCACCGACAGAGGCTATCCCCTGCTGGCGCGCGTGATGGCAAACCGGGAGAAAATTTCGGATGAGCAATACCACGCGCTGCTCGATGCGCTGCTTGAAGCAGGCGCGTCGGTGGACGCGATACTCAACGGCAGACCCTTGTTGTCGCTGGCGGTCGCCACGCAGGATCGCGACGCCTTCAACTACCTGCTCGACCACGGCGCAAATCCCGACATGCGCGACGCAGGCAAAATGGAGGAAACCGTATTTTTCGTCGCCATGAACAGACCGCGAACGCTATGGTTCGCCGAAAGGCTGCTGGAAAGAGGCGCGGACATCAACGGCGCGCATATCACCAGCTACTATGGCAACGACCCTTGCTGGAAAACCGCGCTGGGCGACACCGTATTCGCCATACGTTCTGACGAACCAACGCTGTCTTTGGCCAGAGAGCGCATCCAGTTTTTGCTGGATCACGGCGCAGACCCGACACTGGGCGGTTGCGGCGGCACCGACCAAATACCGCCGCACTTGGGAATGGAAGAAGCAACGGAATGGTTGACCAGGCTCGAAAAAGAAAAATCGCTGACCGCAGAAATTCGCGCGGAAGTGGAAGAAAAATTAAAGCAAGCCGCGCTGAAATACGAATCGCACAAATCACCGTAGGGCGGGGCTTGCCCCGCGCGGTGTGTACTCCAACATACCCTTCCTTGATCCCCGTCATTCCAGCGCAAGCTGGAATCCAGCGCACTTATAATGAAGCCCCGGCGCAGCCGGACAACAAGGTTTTGTCCGCTGCGCGGATTCTTATTTCCACTGGATTCCAGCTTTCGCTGGAATGACGAGGAGAAACATGTAGGGCGGGGCTTGCCCCGCGCTGTGAGAATTCCAAAGTTCGCACCGCGCGGGGCAAACCTCACCCTACTCCTTCTCAAACCGCATCACCCCGCCCACGCAATCCACTTTCACCGTATCCTTCGCGGCAAACTTCCCTTCCAGTATCGCCTTCGCCAGCGGATTTTCGATCTGCGCTTGAATCGCGCGTTTCAGCGGTCTCGCGCCGTACACGGGATCAAATCCGGCGTTGGAAATTTCAGCCAGCGCGGCGTCGCTCACATCCAGATTCATCTCCATCGCTGCCAGGCGTTTTTCCAGATAGCCCAGTTGAATGCGCGCGATGGATTTGATGTTCTTCTCGTCCAGCGCGTGGAACACCACCACCTCGTCGATGCGGTTGATGAACTCCGGACGGAAATAGGTTTTGACTTCGCCCATCACCGCCAGCTTCACCAACTGGTAATCGTCGCCGGACATTTGCTGAATCATCTGCGAGCCGAGATTGGAGGTCATCACAATCACGGTGTTTTTGAAATCCACCGTGCGCCCCTGCCCGTCCGTCATGCGGCCATCGTCCAGCACTTGCAGCAGCACGTTGAACACGTCGGGGTGCGCCTTCTCCACTTCGTCGAGCAGAATCACGCTGTACGGTTTGCGGCGCACGGCTTCGGTGAGGCCGCCGCCTTCTTCGTAACCCACATAGCCCGGCGGCGCGCCGATCAAACGCGAGACGGAATGTTTCTCCATGTATTCGCTCATGTCGATGCGAATCAGATGATCTTCCGAATCGAACAGGAAGGCCGCCAGCGCCTTGCATAGCTCGGTCTTGCCCACGCCGGTGGGACCGAGAAACAGGAAGGAACCGTAAGGACGATTCGGATCGGCAAGCCCCGAACGCGAGCGGCGAATCGCGTCCGACACCAGACGCACGGCCTCATCCTGCCCGACCACGCGCTCGTGCAATTTGTCCTCCATGTGCAGCAGCTTGTCGCGCTCGCCCTGCATCATTTTGGAAACCGGAATGCCAGTCGCGCGGCTCACCACTTCGGCGATTTCTTCCGCGCCTACTTGCGTGCGCAGCAATTTGTTTTTGCGCTCGCCGCCTTCGGCCTCGCGCTGCGCGGCTTCCTTCAATTTCGCTTCGAGTTGCGGCAATCTGCCGTATTGCAGCTCGGCAACTTTTTCCAGTTTGCCTTCGCGTTGCAAGCGCGTGATGTCGGCTCTGATCTGTTCGATTTCTTCCTTGACCTGTGCTGCGCCCTGCGCCGCGCCCTTCTCTGCTTTCCAGATTTCTTCGAGGTCGGAATATTCTTTTTCCAGCCGCGTGATTTCTTCCTCGATCAACTGCAAACGCTTTTGCGAGGCTTCGTCTTTTTCCTTCTTGATCGCCTCGCGCTCGATCTTCAACTGAATCAAACGACGATCAAGTTTGTCCATCGCTTCCGGTTTGGAGTCGATTTCCATTTTGATGCGCGCCGCCGCTTCGTCG
>JAITMU010000118.1 GCA_031277195.1 Gallionellaceae bacterium
GGGGCTTGCCCCGCGCTGTGGAATGTTGGAATGCGCACCGCGCAGGGCAAGCCCCGCCCTACAAGTCATCCCTCAGCCAACGCCTCTTCCATCCGCCGCAAGTCAGCCGCCGAGTAACAGCAAAAAATCACCTCATCCAGCTTTTCACCCGCCTCGCCATTCAGCATTTCCCGCACCGTATCCACCGCAATCCGCGCGGCCTGCTCAAAAGGATAGCCATAAGCGCCGGTGCTGATTGAAGGGAAGGCCACCGTGCGCGCGCCGACTTTGACCGCTTCTTCAATCGAACGTCGATAGCAGGAAGCCAGTAACGCGGCTTCATTGCGAGCGCCGCCATCCCAGATGGGGCCGACCGTGTGAATGACGAATTTGGCGGGGAGGTGATAACCGCGCGTGGTTTTCGCATCTCCGGTTTTGCAGCCGCCATGCGTGCGGCATTCTTCTTTCAATTCCGAACCGGCGGCGCGATGAATCGCCCCATCCACGCCACCGCCGCCGAGCATGATTGAATTTGCAGCGTTGACGATGGCGTCAACTTTTAACGTGGTGATGTCGGCTTGCAGAGCGCGTAGTGAGACCGCGGACTTGTGGTTATTTGAAGCAGATGAGGCATGATGCGCCGCGCTCCCCACCTCGTATAGTTGCGACGCAAGGAATTCGATGTCGCCGCGCATGTACAGGCGATCAAGCCAATCTTGCGGGATGGCATCGCGGCCATAGAGCGCACCCGCAATTTGCCCCGTGATTGCCGCAGTCGTATCGGCATCGTCCCCAAGATTTGCGGCTGCGAGGATGGCATCTCGGAACGAATTGGTGTGTGCAATGCACCAGAGCGAGGCTTCCAGCGATTCCACGGCATAACCGGAACCGCGAATGTTTGATTCGCTTTTTGAGAGATAGCTTCCGTTTGCAATGGCCAGTACGGCGGGTTCTTTCAAATGCTGCGCGGCATCCAGCAAAAGAGCATTGCGGTGCAAGCCAGAAAGCGCGCGCGAAATAACAAAAGCCAGCAAGCGGCAGCAATCGACTGCCTCAGGTGCGGCATGTGTCAGCCTGGAACTCTCTGCGGCGTACCGCAGCACCAGACTTAAATCCGGATGAAAGAAAAGCGCCACAGGCGCCAAGCGCATCAGCGACCCATTACCGGCGGTATTGGGCGCATCGGAACCGGAATAAGGATTGTCGCTGACTTCAAAACGCGCCAACGCCGAACGGGTCGTGCCGCCAATGTCGAAACAGGTGCCGGTCGAACTGAAATAACCATGACGCCACCAATTCAGATAGCGGGTCATTTGCCCGTGAGGATCAAATCTTTTTTCTTCCACGAGACTTTCCGCCAGACAGAGCGCCATGGACGTGTCATCCGTCCATTTTCCCGCCTCCAAATTAAATATGCCGCCGCCAGACATACCGGTTACAGGCGGAAAGCTCCCGCGAGCGAGAAACTCCACAGAGACACCGACAGCATCGCCGCAGGCGAGGCCGAGGAGGGAGCCTTGGTAGCGGTTGAGGAGAGGGATTTTATGGTTCATTTGATGACGAGATGGTGGATGATGAATGATGTGTGGAGTTCCTCACTTCGTATCATTTGAGATGTAAGGGAGCTGCTATTTTATCCAGTGGGATTATTTTCCCCAGTGTTTTTCTTTGATGAACGTTGCGGCCTCGCTATCAGACAGGATGTCGTACTTCCATCGATACGAGGTATAAAGGTGTGGTGCATCAGCGGTACTCTTGATTTTTGCCCATACCTTGAATTTCGTACCGATAGGATATTTCTCTCGCATGGATGATGAACATTCGACCTTCATCGATGTAGGCAAATCTTGCCCTGGCAACGGGCGTGCGCGAATGGAATGATGTGAGGATTCGCCATGAGAACAATAGGTTTCAATGATGACGTAACGGTAGTAGTACATGAGGTTTTCGCCAGTTCAATGTGTTATTAATGCAAGGGAGTAGTACCATTTTTATTCATCCAACTTGGGGTGCGGTTCCTTTTAACTTAGCTATCCAGCAGGGTTGATGTTGGCGTTTGCCCTGCATGTCAAATAAAAACGAAAGTCCTTGGATTCCCGCCTTCGCGGGAATGACGAAGTAGGGAGTGCAAAAATTGTGGGGCAGTAGTGTTGTTCTCGCTGTCGAGTCATAATATTTTCACTTGCGCAAATGAATCCTTTGGGATACATTTTCAGCCTAAATTCTTATTTTTGAATCCTTGGGGATATATGACGACCTTGGCCGATGTCGCTGACATGCTGCGCAACGCTCGCCGGAAAGCCGGTCTGAGCCAAGAGGCGCTCGCCCAGCGAGCGGGGGTTTCGCGCATCACGGTTGCCCGTATGGAGACGCTCGCCAAAGGCGATATGAGCGTTTCGGCGCTGGTGCGTTTGATGGAGGCGGCAGGCTACGATCTTAAACCCGTCAAGCAAGGCCACGTCCGTACCATCGAAGATATTTTGACGGAGCAGCGCCAAGAGGCGAGCGATGAAACTTGATGTGCATGTTCGCGGGTGCAAAGTGGCGAGTCTTTACCGCGAGCAAGACGAGTACGTCCTGAAATATCTCGCGGATGCCGCTCCGGCAGATTTCGTCAGCCTGACCATGCCGGTGCGCGAAACTCCTTGGCGCTGGCCGCGTGATCTGCATCCTTTTTTTCGCCAAAATCTGCCCGAAGGCTATCTGCTCGACATCATCCGGGAGGAGTTTGGTCGGCTGCTCGATGGCACGGATCTTTCGTTGCTGGCGGTGGTGGGCGGCATGGGCATTGGCCGCGTCACGATCACGCCTGAAGGCGGCGCGTCTGTGGGCGAAATGGAACCGCTACAAGTTGAACAACTGCTCAAAGCCGAGAACACCACCGAGCATTTTTTCCAGTTGGTGCGGCGATATGCCCGCGCATCCATTTCCGGCATGGTGCCCAAATTTATCGCGCCGGAAGAAACGCTCGCAACAGCGAATCAGCCATCGGGCAAATCAACATTACGCACCAGTCGCCACATCATCAAAGGCTCGGACGACAGCACGCCTTTTCTGGGCTTCAACGAGTTTTATACCATGCGAGTGCTGGAACGCCTGAATGTCGTGCCGGTGGCAAAAACGCGCATGTCGGATGATGGGCGAGTGCTGGTTGTTGATCGTTTCGACGTGGATGAAAACGGCATTCCCACGCATGGCGTCGAGGACGCTTGCAGCTTGCTGGGACTGTCGCCGCATGAAAAATATGCGACGACGACCGAACGTGTTTTGAAAGCAACGCGGGTGTATGTGCCTGCGGCCAACGTGAGGGCGCAATTGCAGCAATTGGGTTGGCATCTGCTGACCAATTATGTCGTGCGTAATGCCGACTGCCACGCCAAAAATATTGCGCTGTATTACACCGGCTTGAAAGATGTGACTTATACGCCGGTCTATGATGTTGTTACGACCCAGGCGTATCCACGCTATGCCGCCAATCCTCCGGGCTTGTCGATTGATGGGCGCAAGAACTGGACGCCGGGAAAAACACTGGCGCGTTTCTTCAACTCGACATTGGGAATCGAATCCAAGCAATACGCCGAGATGGTCGAACGCCTGTGCGAATCCGCCGTTGAGGTCGGGCAGGAAATCATCGAAGCCGCAAAAAATGAACCCCGATGGCATGGCGTCGCCAAACAGATGTTGCATGCGTGGCATGACGGAATAACGTCACTGCGGAATCCTGTTGCGATTGAAAAGATGGAGGTCGCGATTGCCCAAGCGGGGTTTTCAGAATCGGAACCACCTGAAAGCGGGCGAAACGTGATTGGGCGATCGGAATTGTTGGGTGGGTAGCGGCTTGGAAAAGCAAAAAAGGCTCGCATTACCGCGAGCCTTTTTGCTTGTTTGGTGGGCGATACTGGGATCGAACCAGTGACCCCTGCCGTGTGAAGGCAGTGCTCTACCGCTGAGCTAACCGCCCATTCGAGGGCGCGGATTAAATCATAGGATGGGTTTGTTGGTCAAACGGGGGGCGTTGGGCGCACCCCTCACCCTAGCCCTCTCCCCATGAATGGGGAGAGGGGACGCAAGATGTATGAGGGGGGGATTGTTGTTCCCTCTCCCCGCTTGCGGGAGAGGGTAGGGTGAGGGGGCGAGTTCGCGTAAAATGCGCGCTTTCGTTTTCTGTTTATCACCATGACCACCATCCGCACCCGTTTCGCTCCCAGTCCCACCGGCTATCTGCACATCGGCGGCGCGCGCACTGCGCTGTTTTCCTGGGCGTATGCCCGTCGGCATGGCGGGCAGTTCATTTTGCGGGTTGAGGATACCGACGTTGAGCGCTCGACGCCGGAGGCGGTGCAGGGGATTCTGGACGGGATGGATTGGCTGGCGTTGAATTACGACGAGGGGCCGTTTTATCAGATGCAGCGCATGGATCGCTACAAAGCAGTCATCCGGCAACTGCTGGCAGAGGGGGCGGCTTATTACTGTTACACCTCGCCGGAAGAACTGGATGCGATGCGCGAGGCGCAGCGGGCGCGGGGGGAGAAGCCGCGCTACGACGGGCGTTGGCGTCCGGAGCCGGGCAAGACGTTGCCGCAGCCGCCGGAGGGCGTGTCGCCGGTGGTGCGCTTTCGCAATCCGGAGACGGGTTCGGTGATCTGGAAGGATCTGGTCAAGGGACACATCTCGTTTGAAAACGCGGAACTGGATGATCTCATCATCGCCCGCGCCGATGGCACGCCGACCTATAATTTTTGCGTGGTGGTGGACGATTGGGACATGGGCATCACGCATGTGATTCGCGGCGATGATCATGTCAACAACACACCGCGCCAGATCAATATTTTGAAAGCGCTCGGCGCGACGGTGCCGCAGTACGCGCATCTGTCGATGATTTTGGGCGACGACGGCACGAAGTTGTCGAAACGCCACGGCGCGGTGAGCGTGATGCAGTATGACGACAACGGCTACCTGCCGGAGGCGGTGATCAACTATCTGGCGCGACTGGGTTGGTCGCACGGCGACGATGAGATTTTTTCAGTGGAACAATTTTGTCAGTGGTTCGATCTCGATCACATCACGCCATCCGCCGCGCAATTCAATACCGAGAAATTGAACTGGCTCAACCAGCATTACATCAAGCTGGCGGATAACGCGCGCCTCGCCGCATCGGTGCGCGCACGTCTGCAAGCGCGCGGCGTGGCCGTAAGCGATGCGCCTGCGCTGGAGGCGATTGTGGCTTTGTACAAGGAGCGCGTGACGACGTTGAACGTGCTGGCTGACGAGGCCGAACCGTTTTACATCGACGTGCATCCGTCGGCGGAATTGCTGGGCGAGCAACTGACGGCAGAGGCGACGCCTGCGTTGCGTGAACTGATGGAGCGATTCAAAGATGTGACTTGGGAAGCGCCTGCCATTGGGGCGACGATCAAGGAGATCATCGGCAAGCACGGATTGAAAATGCCGAAACTGGCGATGCCGTTGCGCGTGATGCTGGTGGGGCAAACGCACACGCCGTCGGTGGATGCGGTGGTGGCGTTGTTTCCGCGGGAGGTGGTGTTGGAGAGGATGGGGAGGCATTTGGGGTGATGTTAGCCCCTCACCCTAAC
>JAITMU010000136.1 GCA_031277195.1 Gallionellaceae bacterium
ATGGCTTTTGGCGCACTACCCGTTGCTGAGCGGCATCGCCGCTTATTTCAGGCTGGTCGAGTCCATTGATGAGTGCCATGCGCACGGAATCAGAGTGGGCGCAATTGATGTGTCCCTCAAAAAAGTTTATCTCAATCCGCTTGCCGGGCTGGAAGAAGTTGAATGGCGCTGGGTACTGGCGCACGAATATCTTCACGCCGGACTGAATCACGCAGCCCGGCAGGACGGGCGCGATCCGGAACTATGGAATGTTGCTTGTGATTTCGCCATCAATGACTGGCTCGAAGAACTCCGCATCGGCAAACGTCCGGCCATTGGCGTGCTGTACGACACGCAATTTCACGGCTGGTCTGCCGAGCGCATTTATGATTTTCTGGCGCGCAATATGCGCATGATGCGCAAATGGGAAACGCTGGCCGGAGAACACAAGAGAGATTTTTTTGGCGCGGCTGATGGTGCGGATACGGATGCTGAGCAATACTGTCGAGAGGCGCTGTGTCAAGGCTATTTCCGGCATCAATCCGCCGGACGCGGCACGCTTCCCGCAGGATTGGCTGAGTCCATCCGCGCGCTTGAGCAACCTGTCATCCCGTGGGATGTGCAGCTTGGGCGCTGGATGGATTTGCATATTCCCTTTCCAGAGCGCCGCCGTTCGTACTTGCGCCCGAGCCGCAGGCAGCAGGCGTGTCCGGATACGCCGCTGCCCAGAACACTGGTTGCGCCCGAATACAAAAGCAATGCGCACACGTTCGGTGTGATTCTGGATACGTCCGGTTCCATGCCCCGCGTGTTATTGGCCAAAGCGCTTGGCGTCATCGCGCAATACGCCCTGGCGCATGAAGTGCCCGCTGTGCGCCTGATTTTCTGCGATGCGCGTCCGTATGACGCCGGTTACGTCCGTCCGGATGATCTGCTCTATCAGCCGGTGGAAGTGCAAGGGCGCGGGGGGACGGTGTTGAAAGCGGCGGCTGAATTTCTGGAAAGCCTGGAAGACTTTCCCATTGACGCGCCAGTTCTTGTTTTGACGGATGGCGAAACGGATGTGTTTCAACTTCGAGCCAAACACGCTTTCGTCCTGCCGAAGGGAAAGCGCCTTCCGTTCAGTCCGGCGGGGGAGGTTTTTTATGTTTCATAACCGCTTTGTGCTTTTGGATATGGCCACTTACTCAACCACAGGATAACAAGCCTCTCCCCACAAAGTATTCGGGTTATCCATCATCAACTCAATGATGATCGGCACAAGTTTTCCGAGCAGCTTGGTGCAATCCCGCACCTGATCCCGATTGATGCCGCCGCCCCAGGTTGCGCCGCCATGCATGAGCTGGTTGCGCAGCGTGTAGATGCGGTTGAATGTGATGCCGAGCAGGGCGGCGGTGTTGCTGCTTGCCAGTGCGGATTGCGCGGCTTTTTTGCCGTTGGCGAAACGCTCTTTCCATTCGGATTCGGGCATTTTGCCGCGTTTGAACTGCCAGAAAATTTCGAACACGTAGGGATTGTCGAGCAGGGTGCGGATGCTGCCGGAGAATTCCTGCCACACCAGCGCGTCGATGCGTTTTTTCTTGTCCATGCCGCAGAGTTTTTCCAGAAAAGTTTTGAAGGCTGCCTGCTGGGAGAGATAGTTGTCGTCGCTGATTTCCTGCGCATAGGCGGCGTTGAAGGCGATCCACAGGAAAATGAAACGCCCGTCCTGATCGTCGGCCTGCTCGGCGCGTTTGAGCCAACTCAGCGCGCGATGAATGCGCAGGCGCAAATCTTCCGGTTCCGTTTCGCGCACCAAACGGTGTCGCTGTTTCAGTGTGTCGTGGGACAGTTCCATCAATGCGGTTCCTTGGTGTTGTCTTTACCTTCGATACCGCGTCGGGTCATCAACACCCGCCGCTTCAAATCCCGCCCGCCGCAAGCGGCAGGAATCGCACACGCCGCACGCGCGCCCATCTTCGTCCGCCTGATAACAAGATACTGTCGCGCCGTAATCCACGCCGAGGCGCGCGCCTGCGCGGATGATGTCGGCTTTGCTGAAATTTTGCAGCGGCGCGTGGACGGTGAGCGGTTTGCCTTCGATGGCGGCTTTGGTGGCGAGGTTGGCCATGCGTTCGAAGGCGGCGATGTAGTCGGGGCGGCAGTCAGGGTAGCCGGAATAATCCACGGCGTTGACGCCGATGAAGATGTCCTGCGCGTTCAGCACTTCAGCCCAGGCGAGCGCGAGCGAGAGCATGATGGTGTTGCGCGCGGGGACGTAGGTGAGCGGGATGCCTGCACTGGGCTGCTCGGGGACGGCGATGCTGGCGTCGGTGAGCGCAGAGCCGCCGAAGGCGGCGAGGTCGATGTGGATGACGCGATGCTGCACGGCACCCTGCGCGCGCGCGACGCGCTGTGCGGCGGCGAGTTCGGCGTGGTGACGCTGACCGTAGTCCACGCTCAAGGCGTGACAGGCGTAGCTTTGCTCGCGCGCCAGCGCCAGCACAGTGGCGGAATCGAGGCCGCCGGAGAGGAGGACGACGGCGTTTTTTTCGGGAGGGATAGACACGGCTTATCGTTCCCCGTCATTCCGGCGCAAAGCCTGCCCCCGGCTTGAACGGAGGCTGGAATCCAGCAAAAATATCAGCCCGCGTAGCGGACAAAACCCTATCGTCCGGCTGCGCCGGAATTTTTTGACGCGCTGGATTCCAGCTTGCGCTGGAATGACGGAGTTAGCGTCCACGTTCATTCCCCCACAACAATTTATGCAACTGCACCTGCATCCGCACCGGCAGGCGGTCGCGCAAAATCCAGTCGGCGAGTTGCGCGGGTTCGAGGCCGCCGTGTACGGGTGAAAACAGCACGGCGCATTTTTCCGCCAGCTTGTGTTCGTTCAGCATCTG
>JAITMU010000157.1 GCA_031277195.1 Gallionellaceae bacterium
CTCAACCTGACCCACCCGAACTGGGTGCAAGTATTCAGCGATACGGAATTCGACCTGCTGGATTCGCTCTCCCCCGCCGAACGGGAAACGTCGCTGGCGCAACTGGAGCAGAGCGGTTCGCAATGCCTGATCGCTTCGGGCGCGCGCGAAATTCCGCAAATGCTGATGGATTACGCTGATCGCACGCGCACGCCCCTGCTCCATTCGCCGCAACCCAGCGTGCACCTGATGTGGTTGTTGCGCGATTACATCGTCAAGACGCTGGCCGAATCCACCTCGCTGCACGGCGTGCTGCTGGACGTGCTCGGCGTCGGCGTGCTGATCACCGGCGACAGCGGCGTCGGCAAAAGCGAACTGGGTCTGGAACTCATCACGCGCGGCAACGGACTGGTCGCCGATGACGTCGCCGAAATCTACCGCATCGCGCCCGACACGCTGGAAGGCCGCAGTCCCGAATTGCTGCGCGACTTCCTCGAAGTGCGCGGCCTGGGCATGTTGAACATCCGCACCATGTTCGGCGAAACCGCCGTGCGGCGGAAAAAAAACCTGAAGCTGATCGTGCATTTGCACCGTCCGACCGGCAGCGATCTGGCTCAACTCGAACGTCTGCCGCTCAACGCGAGCTATCAGGAAATTCTCGGCGTTCAGGTCAGCACCGTCAGCATCCCCGTGGTCGCCGGTCGCAACCTCGCCGTGCTGGTGGAAGCCGCCGCGCGCAATTTCGTGATGAAGCAGCGCGGAATTGACACGATGCAGGAATTCATCGGCCGACATGAGCAGCATTTGGCGGAACAGTGATCCAGCCCATGCAACTTTTCATCATCAGCGGCCTCTCCGGCTCCGGCAAAAGCGTGGCGATCAGGGCGCTGGAGGACAACGGCTATTACTGCGTCGATAACCTGCCCTCCGACCTGCTGACGGTGCTGGTCGGCACCCTGCTGCGTAGCGGCAATACGCGCATCGCGGTCAGCGTGGATGTGCGCAGCGGCAACAGCGTGCAGCAGCTTCCGCTGCATGTCGAGCAGCTCAAGCAACAGGGGCTGGACGTTCACCTCCTGTTCCTCGACGCAAAAACCGACACGCTGGTGAAGCGTTTTTCCGAAACGCGCCGCCACCATCCGCTCAGCGAATATTCGACGGAATCGGGGCTGACGCTGCCCGAGGCGGTGCAGCGCGAACGCGAACTGCTCGCCAACATTGCCTCCATCGGCCACCACATCGACACCAGCGACCTCAGCGCGAACGCGCTGCGTCTGTGGATCCGCGATTTCATCCGGATCGACCGCGCCCAACTGATTCTGCTGTTTCAGTCGTTCGGCTTCAAGAACGGCATCCCGCTCGACGCCGACATGGTGTTCGACACGCGCAGTCTGCCCAATCCCCATTACGATCCCGTGTTGCGCCCGCTGACTGGCCGTGATTCGCCCGTCATCGAATTTCTCGACCGCGAACCTGCGGTGCAAAAAATGTACGACGACATCCGTCGTTTCATCGACGACTGGCTGCCCAGTTTCATCGCCGACAATCGCAGCTACCTTACCGTCGCGCTCGGCTGCACTGGCGGACAACACCGCTCCGTCTATCTGGTGGAACGACTGGCGCGGCATTTCAGCGATCAGCAGCAAGTGTTGCTGCGGCATCGGGAACTGGAACCGGAGAGCCTGAAATCGTAGGCTGGGATGCAACGAAGTGGAATCCCAGCGTTACGGACAGAAATCAGACAACCGCTCGCTGGAATTACGCTGCGCTTCATTCCAGCCTACGATGTTGTGGAGAGAAATAACTCCGCCGTTGTTTTCTCTGTAATCTCTGTGTACCCTGCGACAAATGCTTTCCCATCTTTCCCTCCCTCAAATCAAACCCGGCGACTGGTTCACGCTGTTCGCTGGCATGGCGGGCGTCGCTTTTCTCGCCGCCACGCTCTGGCAGGGTGGCGCGGCGGACAAGGCGGTCATTCGCAGCGGCGGAAAAATTTTTCGGGAAGCGTCGCTTGCGACGAACCAGACCATAGACGTTCCGGGGCCGCTCGGCGTCACCCACATCGCCATCACCGACCGCCGCGTGCGCGTCGCATCCGACCCCAGTCCGCGCCAATACTGCGTGCGCCAGGGCTGGATCGCGCAGGCGGGTGAAATCGCCATCTGTCTGCCCAATCAGGTGAGCGTGGAATTGCGCGGAAGGCAACGCAACTATGACAGCCTCAACTATTAAACTGATCAGTACGCCGGAAGACCACCACCTCGCGCGCATGGCGGCGCTGGCGTTTGGCCTGTCCACGCTGGAAATGGCGTTTCCGTCGCCCTTGCCCGGCGTGAAACCGGGGCTGGCGAACATCGTCACCTTGATCGTGCTGACGCGCTACGGCTGGCGCGCGGCGGCCTGGGTAACGATGCTGCGCGTGATGGCGGGCGGATTATTGTTCGGCAGTTTCCTTGCGCCCGGATTTTTCCTCAGCGTGTCCGGCGCATTGTGCAGCCTCGTCATGCTGGGCGCGTGCAGCCATCTGCCGACGCGCTGGTTCGGGACGGTAACGCAAAGCATCCTTGCCGCCTTCGCGCACATCACCGGACAATTATGTCTGGCCTATTTCTTGCTGATTCCGCATGTCGGCCTGCTGTACCTCGTGCCGATTTTTGCCGCGGCGGCGTTGCTGTTCGGCACGGTAAACGGGTTGATTGCGGCGCGTTATCTGAATACCGAAAAACCTTTTAACCACAGAGACACAGAGACACAGAGAAAAACAGGAGAACCCTATGCCATTTGATTTTGCTTTTCTCCGTGTCTCTGTGTCTCTGTGGTGGAAGGTTTTGCCCTTATGACGAAAACGATCACCCTCGCCCTCACCGGCGCATCCGGCATGCCCTACGCGATGCGCCTGCTCGAATGCCTGCTCGCCAGCGGTCAGCATGTGCAGTTGGCGTATTCGCAAGCCGCGCAGATGGTGACGAAACAGGAACTCGATTTCACCCTGCCCAGCCGTCCGCAGGACGCGGAAAAAGCGCTGGCTGAACGCCTGGGCGCATTCACCGGCGAACTGCGCGTGTATGGCATCAACGACTGGTACGCGCCGATGGCGTCCGGCTCCAATCCGGGCGACGCGATGGTGGTGTGCCCCTGCACCATGGGCACGCTGGGCAAGATCGCCGCTGGCATCGGCGACGACCTCATCGCCCGCGCAGCAGACGTGATGCTGAAAGAAAAACGCCCGCTGATTCTCGTGCCGCGCGAAACGCCGTTCTCCGCCATTCATCTTGAGAACATGCTGCGACTCTCGCACGCGGGCGCGGTGATTCTGCCGCCAAACCCGGGCTTCTATCATCATCCCGAAAGCGTGGAGGATCTAGTCGATTTCGTCGTGGCGCGCATTCTCGATCATCTGGGCGTGAAGCAAACCTTGATGGCGCGCTGGGGCGAAAAACATGCCTGACAAACCCAGGCAGGCTGTCATCCTGATTCACGGCATCGGCGAGCAGCGCCCAATGGAAACGTTGCGCGGCTTCGTCAATGCCATTCTGCCGCCACGGGGAATGGACACCAGCTATTACAGCAAGCCGGATTTGCTCGCCAACAATTTCGACTTGCGGCGTCTGGCGAGCGCGGGCGGACGCAACGCGCGCACCGATTTTTACGAATTCTATTGGGCGCACCTGATGCCGACCGCCGCCTGGGATCGGCTGGTCAGTTGGTTCTGGAGCCTGATGCGCCACACCTGGAGCAACGTGCCGAGCGAAATGCGCGGCCTGTGGATATGGAGCTGGGTCGCCACCTTGTTCATCTTCGGCGCAGGCGCGGTTCAAGCCATACGCTTTCTGGCTGGCTACCCCATCGCCGCCGATTGGGCGGGAAATTTGCCCTGGATTTTTATCGCGCTGGGCGCGCTGATCTCAACCATCCTGCGCGCCTACGTCGGCGACGCCGCCATTTATCTCAGCCCCAGTCCGCGCAACATCGAAGCGCGCCAGAAAATCCGCGAAGCGGGAATGGCATTGCTGGAACGCATTGCGACGACCCAGGACTATGACCGCATCATCATCGTCGGTCACAGTCTGGGCAGCGTCATCGGCTACGACATCCTGACCTTCTCCTGGCAACGCCACAGCATCGCCGTTCGCGAGCGCCTCTGCGATCAATGGCGCAAAGGAGAATTTCCGGGCAACAAAATCGAGACCACAATCAAACAGGCTGAAACGCTGGCCAAGAACATCAGCGACGAACAGGAACACAAGCCGCAGCAAATCAGCCCGCGCGCGGCGGAGTGGCAGGCCAGCGCGCGGGAAATTCATGCCGAACAAAAAGCGCGCGGCGACGGTTGGCTGGTCACGGATTTCATCACCCTCGGCAGCCCGCTGGCGCATGGCTCCATGCTGCTGGCAAAAGGCCTCGACGATTTCAAATGCCGCATGCAGGAACGCGAACTCCCCCGCTGCCCGCCCGCCGGAGAACAGAATGGAAAATTTTCCTTCGACCATCGGGACGTGGACAATCAAGACCGACCGCAACACGCAACCGTGCTGCACGACGCAGCCGTCTTTGCCGCAACCACCTGGACAAACCTCTACTTCCCCAGCCGCCATCTCCTCATCGGCGACTTCATCGGCGGCCCCGTGTCCCCGCTATTCGGCCCGGGCGTTTTGGATGTCCCCGTCAAAACGCACACCTGGGGCGGCTGGCTGGCGCACACGCATTACTGGCGCTACCACCCGAACGACACCGACAAAGCGACAGCGCCGATCGCGCGCTTGAAGGAAGCGCTGGATTTGAACAGAAGGAAATACCCGCCGACGCAAAAACCGTAGGATAGCTTGGGTATGGCAATGCTCATCAACGAACACTGCCACGCTCAAGCCATCCGGAAAATTTTGGGTTTGCTTAAATGGAAGGACGGTTTGTTTTTATTGATGGAATTGACGGTCGAAGAAGATTAGACGACGCTGGCGGTGCTAGAATTTGTCGTCTAGTTGTAGTTAGGCGTTAGGAGAATTGGATGGTTAAAGAAAAAATAGCTATCGCTTTTTGTGGATTTGCAATGAGTAGCTGCTCATTATTGATGTTACCCGGAGAGCCTCATTGGGAACCCCTATCAGAGCAAGGATGCCCTAGTTTTGAGGGTAAATATATTGGAAGCGATCTTCATAAGGAGCTGATAGCTCTATTTGTCCAAGGAGGCAAACTTGATCCAAATGGCCCTACCAGAATAATTTTCAGCAAACATCCTTTTCCTTATCAGTATAAGAAAATAATCAATGGAACAGAGATATGGGTCACAGATGAGGAGAGATGGAAAATTTTTGAATCAAAATCAAGAACGCTTCTCACAAATGAAAATAATATTTTTACAACCTATTCGATAGATACTGATGGAATGGAATATGTCAAGGCAGCCATTAAGTTTGATAGTTTGCGCTTTGGCTGCAAAAACGGAGTTTTAATAGCTAGGCGCACTGATGTGATTAGGGGTGTTGAGCTTAATTTCTCTGCATCCCGGCTTAATACGGAAACCACTTTTAGCAAAATGCCTAATGGTGATATTGAGCGCATTAGCACCACAGTATATAGCG
>JAITMU010000224.1 GCA_031277195.1 Gallionellaceae bacterium
CACAGATGAGTTGTAGGCTGGGTTGACCCCCGAAACGCTTTTGATCGGGGGGAAACCCAGCAAAGCACACGAGGCGCAATGCTGGGTTTCGCGTTGCTCAACCCAGCCTACGAATTGGAATAAATGGAGGAGAAAATTTGGGGTGGCTGATCGGGCTCGAACCGACGACAACTGGAATCACAATCCAGGGCTCTACCAACTGAGCTACAGCCACCATTGAACTGATGCTGGCGTGCCCGACAGGAATCGAACCTGTAACCCCCAGCTTAGAAGGCTGGTGCTCTATCCGATTGAGCTACGGGCACAATCTTCGACGAATCCATCAGGCAAACCACTGGTCGGGGTGGAGAGATTCGAACTCCCGACATCCTGCTCCCAAAGCAGGCGCGCTACCAGGCTACGCTACACCCCGAAGGCGCGACACTATACAGGCCGCGCGGGTAAAAATCAATTTCGCTCGCGCGATTTTTTTGCGATTTGCGGTATTGCAAGCGCAAGGTAATAGGCCATCGACCACAGTGTCAGCAGCGCCGCGATGTAGATCAACACGGTGCCTATCGTCTGAATCGGCAAGCCCAGCAGCGGCTCCTGGTACAACAGGAACAGAATCGCGATCATCTGCGACGCGGTTTTGATTTTGCCGATCATGGAAACGGCGATGCTCTTGCTCGCGCCGAGCTGCGCCATCCATTCGCGCAGCGCGGAGATGGCGATTTCGCGCCCGACGATGATGACGGCGATGAACGCCTCCAGATACCCCAGTTCGACCAGCACGATCAGCGCCGTCGCCACCATCAGCTTGTCCGCCACGGGATCGAGAAACGCGCCGAACGCGGAACCCTGATTCAAGCGACGCGCGAGATAACCGTCCAGCCAGTCGGTGATGGCGGCGAGAATGAAGATTGTCATGCCGAGCAAGTGTTTGAGATGCGGGCTCAGGGTGGTGTCCGGCAGATAGAACACGACGATGAACACGGGGATCATCAGGATGCGAAACCAGGTGAGAAGATTGGGGATGTTTAATGGCATGACTACGAAAGTTTTCTGAATTTCCTTGCCGTCATTCCAGCGCAAGCTGGAATCCAGCTCTTTAAAAATACTGGCGTGGCCAGACAACACCGGTTTTGTCCGCTACGCGGGTTTTATATTTTTGCTGGATTCCAGCTTGCGCTGGAATGACGGCACGCAAGTTAAATTTTGGCTCCTGTTTCGGGCTGCTCGATCTAACGCAGCCCCTGATAAATTTTCTCCGCCAGCGCGCGGTTGATGCCTTCCGCTTGCGCCAACTCCTCCACGCTTGCCTGTCGCACGCCCTGCATTCCGCCGAAATGCGCGAGCAGGTTTCGTCTGCGCCGCTCCCCTACTCCGCTGATCTCCTCCAGCGCGGAAGCGGTGCGCGCTTTGCCGCGTTTGGCGCGGTGGCCGCTGATGGCGAAACGGTGCGCTTCGTCGCGTATCTGCTGAATCAAATGCAGCGCGGGATTATCAGGCGGCAATTGTAGCGACTTTTCCTGGCCAGGTAGCAGTAATTGCTCCAGTCCGGGCTTGCGCGCTTCGCCTTTTGCCACGCCCATCAGCCGCATTTCGCTCAGCCCCAATTCCTGCATCACCTCGCAGGCGACCGCCAACTGACCCGCGCCGCCGTCGATCAGAATCAGATCCGGCCACTTGCCTTCGCTCTCCTGCAATTTCTGGTAACGGCGCGTCAACGCTTGACGCATGGCGGCGTAATCGTCACCGGCGGTAATGCCGGTGATGTTGTAGCGACGGTATTCCGCATTGCGCATGGCGAGGTTGTCGTACACCACGCAGGACGCGACCGTCGCTTCGCCCATCGTGTGGCTGATGTCGAAACACTCGATGCGCTCCAATCGTTCCAGCGACAAAATTTCGCGCAGCGCGTCGCGCCGCTGCGCCTGCCCGGCGTGCTGCTCCGCCTGCTGGCGCAAGGCCAGCAGCGCATTGCTGCGCGCCATGTCCAGCCAGCGTTTGCGCTCGCCGCTTTGACCGGCGCGTATCTGCACTTTGTGACCGGATTGCTGCATCAGCAATTCTTCCAGCGCCGCCGTTTCGATTTCGGTGTCGGTCAAAATCAATGGCGGCACGCTGCGATTCAGATAATGCTGCGCGAGAAACGCGGCCAGCACGTCGGGCAGCGACAGTCCGCTGGCATTCTGCGGGAAAAAATTTTTATCGCCGAGATGCCGTCCGCTGCGCACCATCGCCAGATTCACCGCTGGCGTGCCTTTCAGCTCCGCCGCCGCAACGATGTCCACATCCGTCGCCCGCCCGCTTTCCATGAATTGTTTTTCCTGCACCGTGTACAAGGCTTGCAACTGGTCGCGCAACGCCGCCGCCTGCTCGTAACGCTGCGCCTCCGCCGCCGCTTCCATCGCCTGCTGCAACTGTCCCTCGACTTCATTCTGCTTGCCGTGCAACAGCAGCGCGGCGTTGCGAATGTCGGCTGCGTAGTCCTCATCGGAAATCAAGCCGACGCACGGCGCGGTGCAGCGATGAATCTGATGCAGCAAACAAGCGCGCGTGCGATTGTTGAACACGCTGTCCTCGCAGGTGCGGATGCGAAACACTTTTTGCAGCAGATTCACCGTTTCCTTGGCCGCGTAGGAATTGGGATACGGCCCGAAATACTGGTTCTGTTTGGACATCGCGCCACGGTAATACGCCAGACGCGGGAAGCGATGACCCGTCAGCACGATGTAGGGATAAGACTTGTCATCCCTGAACAGGATGTTGTAACGCGGCTTGAGCGTCTTGATCAGATTGTTTTCCAGCAACAAGGCTTCGGCTTCTGTCGATGTAATCGTGACCTCGACCTTGGCGATGTGCGACACCATCAACTGAATGCGCGGCGAAACGCTGGTTTTCTGGAAATAAGACGCGACGCGCTTTTTCAGCTCCTTCGCCTTGCCGACATAGAGAACATGCCCGTCCTTGTCGAACATGCGATAAACCCCCGGCAACAGCGGGAGACCGGCGATGAAGGTTTTGGGGTCGAAGGAAGCGGGTGAATCCATGATTGCATTGTAGGCTGGGTTGAGCCGAAGGCGAAACCCGGCATCGCATGCGGAATCTACTCCGCGCGGGGCAAGCCCCGCCCTACAGGAGTTGCTCTACCCCTGCCGCAAACGCTGTCGCGCCGCCGTTGGCGGGGTGACGGACGCTGCCGATGGGGGTCACGCCCATGTTGCGCACCAAGCCTTCCGCTTTGCGGCCGACGGCGACCAGTTTGGCTTGCGGAAAAGCGTCCAGCAATCCGCGCAACGCGGGTGCGCCCAGTGCGATCTCCGCATCCGTCGGCGTGCGATTGGAGCGGATGTTGCCGGGTTTGTGCGGATGAAGCTGCACTGCGTTCCACAGAATCGTGCGATCAGCGATGCCGAGGCGATGCAGCGTTTTCCACACGATGGTGGCGCTCGGTTCGGAAAAGGGACGCTCGCGCAGCGTCAAACGATTGGTCGGCGCGTCGAGGCGCGGAATCGCGCCTTCAAGCAGCAGGCGTTC
>JAITMU010000060.1 GCA_031277195.1 Gallionellaceae bacterium
TAAGTAAACCGCTGAAAATCCGCTTATTGCACTGCCGCAGGCGGCGGCGTCGCCGGAACCGCTTGCCATCCGCCCGGACACGTTTGGGCATACGGATAATAAGCGTTTGCGCCCGCGCACCAGTACCAGTATTGCGTCGTCTGCGGCGCGACGTAGGTCATCGCGGGAGTGGGAGGCGTGACGTAGACGGTGCTGGGCTGGTTCATGTTGTACAGCATCGCGCCGGTGAACAGGGTGGGGAAAAACCAGGAGTTGCTCCATCCCCAGCCGCCACGGTAGTAATGGCTGTGGCTGTATCCATGCCCGCCGTGTCCGCCGCCGCCGCGCCGCGCTTCGGCAACTGCGGGCGCCACCAGGGCGGTAATCAGCAGTGCGACTATCAGTTTTTTCATCATGACATTCTCCTGTCGTGTGTTAGCGCCGCAGGCGTCACTCCTTGGCTGGAGCGGGCGGTGGCGGAGGCGGCGGGGGAGCCGTATTCGCCGCCTGTGGCGCTTGGTTGCCCTTGGAATACATGCATTGCTGGTAGGCGATGTCGTAGTTGCGCTGGTTTTCCGCGCCGCTCGTATCGCCCGGCGTGCTGGTCGTCACCCCTACCCCGCCGCCGGAAACGCTGCCATGACCGCCGCCTATCGAGCCAAACGAGGTGCCTATCGTCATGGCGGGCATCGAGAACGAGCTTTTGTCACCGGCGGTTTTCTGGGCGTATTGGCGGCATTCGTTGTCCTCGGCGGTGAACACTTCAAGCGGCTTGTTCGCGCCCGGAACCATGACGACGCTGGGGCCGCTGGGAGCCGATGAGGCGCAGCCTGCCAGCAGGGCGGCGATGGATAAGGCGATGAGGGGTTTTTGCATGTCGATCTCCCTTTTGTTCAATGAAGTTGGGATGAAACCGCTGTCAATTCCCGCTTATTGCCCGGGTGGGGGCGGGGGAGGCGGAAAACCGGCGGGCGGCGGGGGCGGACTGGCTTGCGACTGATAGCGTCCGGCCTGCGGAATCTGGTTGCCCTTGGTGTACATGCATTGCAGATAAGCGACGTCGTAACGGCGCTGGATGTCGCCGGAACCGGAGCTTGCCGCGCCCGCGCCGCTGGCGGTGCCTGCGATGAGACCCATCGCCGCGCCCGCGCCTGCGCCATCGCTGCCACCCATCAATGCGCCCGCTGCTGCGCCGACGACCGTGCCGAACGCCATGTTGCGCGCTTGCGTGTCGTTTGCGGTGCTTTCCGCCGATGCGCCGACGTATTGTTGCGCGTACATCCGGCAGTATTGATCTTCAGCGCTGAAAATTTCGAGTGGCTTTCCCGGCGCGGGCATGACCGCGACATTCGGACCGCTGGGGATGGTGGAAGCGCATCCCGCCAAAACGGCTGCGGCGAGGAGTGCGACGAGGGGTTTTTGCATGATTTGTCTCCAAGTCAAAAAAACAGCTTGAGTAATGCCATAACCATTAACCATTGTACGCCTGCTTTGGTTGACAGGGTTAATGTCAGGAAAGTGTGGCGGCGTCCCCGATTTCCTCTGCCGTCATTCCAGCGGAAGCTGGAATCCAGTGGAAATAACAACCCGCGCAGCGGACAAAACCTTGTTGTCCGGCTACGCCGGAGTATTTTGATAACTGCACTGGATTCCAGCTTTCGCTGGAATGACGGAGGCACATTAAAACTGAACCGCCATCAAAAGTACCCTATTGGCATGAAATTCGGCTTAAGGTTCCGCAATCTGTCAGGCTTCGTTACGGCTTCCCGATGGGTTACACTCATAAACTTGCTTACATTACCTCGCCTGACCGCATTTATGCTCATGGTTGCCAAGTCGAACAGATCGCTAGTCACGATTTCGCTGACGCTCGCGCTGGCGGGCGTTATGCAGGGATGCGGCACGACGCCTGTGTCCGGTCTGGTGTCATCGCCGCTGCCGGTGCCTGCCAGCTATCCCCAGGTGACGGGCGACAACACCGCAAAGGCTGCGCCGGATGTCGCCTGGGAACAGGTGTTGCCCGATCCGCGTTTTCAGAAATTGATGGCGCTGGCGCTGGAAAACAGCCGCGATCTGCGGCTTGCGTCGTTACGCGTGGAGGAAGCGCGCGCGGCCTGGGGCATTCAGCGCGCGGATTTGTTTCCGTCGATAGGCGCAACGGCGGGCGGAAATCGGGCGCGCGTGCCGGGCGACATCAACCTCACCGGACAATCCCTCATCACCAGCCAGTATCAGGTCGGCCTGGGGATGAACCAGTGGGAGCTTGATCTGTGGGGCAGGGTGCGCAGCCTGAATGAAGCCGCGCTGCAACGTTATCTGTCCGCCGATGAAATGCGCCGCGCCGCCACGCTGTCGCTGTTTTCGCAACTGGCGCAGGGCTGGCTGGGGCTGGTGGAACTGGATGAACGGCTGACGCTGGCGCGCGCGGAAGTCGCCAGTCGGCAGGAAACGTTACGCATTTTCACGCGGCGTTTTGAAGTGGGCGCGGCGTCGAAATTTGATTTGGAACAGGTGCGCGTGCTGTCCACGCAGGCCGACATGCTGGTCGCGCAACTGGAACAGCAGCGCGCGCAGCAGATCAACGGGCTGACGTTGCTGGCGGGATCGCCGGTTGCGGACATCGCCGACGGGGTGAGGCTGGACAATATCGTCGTCGCTGAAATCGGTGAGAGCTTGCCATCCGAATTGCTGACTGCCAGGCCGGACATTCTCGCCGCCGAGCGCGATTTGCTCGCGGCAGACGCTAATGTGTCTGCCGCCAGAGCGGCGTTTTTTCCGAGCATCACGCTGACGGCCAGCGCAGGCACGGCCAGCGCGGAACTGGGCGGTTTGTTCGATGCGGGCAGTCGCGCCTGGAGCTGGGCGCCCAGCATCACCTTGCCGATTTTTACCGCAGGCCGTTTGCGCGCCAGTCTGGATGTGGCGCAGTTGCGCCGTGAACAAGCGGTGGCGAGTTATGAAAAAAACATTCAGAGCGCGTTTCGTGATGTCGCTGACGCGCTGGCGGCGCGGCAATGGCTGGCGCAACAACTGAAAGCGCAGGAAGCCGCGCTGGCAGCGCAACGCGAACGCGCGCGACTGGCGACGTTGCGCTACGACGCGGGGTCTTCCACCTTTCTGGATGTGCTGGATGCGCGGCGCGATTTGCTGACCGCCGAGCAGCAACGCGCGCAGCTTCAGCGCGCCTTGTTGTCGGCGCGTGTGGCGGTGTTTGCCGCGTTGGGCGGCGGGTCGGGTGTGCTGGAGAGTGCGGGTGGGCAATGAATTTTGTTGATCGCGTTAGGACACCCATCCCCACCCTAACCCTCCCCTTGAAGGGGAGGGAATCTCAGTCCCCTCCCCTTCCAGGGGAGGGTTAGGGTGGGGATGGGTTAAAAAGCATAACCAAAAGGTAACAAAACCATGTTGAACAAAAAACGAACGCCGCTGCTGGTGATTGCGCTCCTGATTGTGGTCGCGCTGTGGGCCTGGAAGAACAGCAAACCCGCCGGTCCCGGCGAGGGATTTGTCAGCGGCAACGGTCGTATCGAAGCCACCGAAGTGGACGTGGCGGGCAGGCTGGGCGGGCGCGTCGAGGAGATTCTGGTGTACGAAGGCGACTTCGTGAAAGCCGGTCAGGTGCTGGTGCGCATGCAGATCGACACCTTGAACGCGCAACTGCGTGAAGCGCAGGCGCAAGTGACGGCGCGGCAGAGCGATCTGGCGGCGGTGCAGGCGCAGGTGATTCAGCGCGAAAGCGAACTGGATGCGGCGAAACGCAGGCAAGCGCGCTCGGAAACGCTGGCGCAGGAAGGCGCGTCGTCCATGCAGGAACTGGACGACGATCGCGCGCGCGCGCGCAACGCGCAAGCGGCGGTGGATGCCGCCAGGGCGCAAGTGGCGGCAGCACAGGCGGCGGTGAAAGCGGCGTCGGCGACGGTCGAGCGCATCAATGCCGATCTCGTCGATAGCGATCTGAAAGCGCCGCGCGATGGCCGCATCCAGTTTCGTCTGGCGCAGCCGGGTGAAGTGGTGGGCGCGGGCGGCAAGGTTTTGAATCTGGTCGATCTCTCCGATGTGTACATGACGTTTTTTGTGCCGGAGTCGGTGGCGGGTCGCATCGCGATGGGAACGGAAGTGCGCATCGTGCTGGATGTCGCGCCCAAGACCGCCATTCCCGCGCGCGTGAGTTTTGTCGCCGACACGGCGCAGTTCACGCCCAAGACGGTGGAGACCGCCAGCGAACGGCAGAAGCTGATGTTTCGCGTGCGCGCGCGCATCGACGAAGCGTTGCTGAAAAGCCGCCTGGATCAGGTGAAAACCGGCTTGCCGGGCGTGGCGTGGATTCGGCTGGATGACAAACAACCCTGGCCGCCGGAGTTGAGTCAGATGGTGCAGGTGAAGTAGGGGAATGTGATTTGTGAATGCTGATAGTGAAACCCATCCCCACCCTAACCCTCCCCTTGAAGGGGAGGGGACTGTTGCGTTCCGCCGTTTCACTCCCTCCCCTTCAAGGGGAGGGTTAGGGTGGGGATGGGTGTCCCACGCGCCTCTCTAAGTCATGCAATCCACGTTTTCGTCGCCCCCACCCCAGCCCTCCCCCGTAAACGGGGGAGGGGGTTTTGATGGAGTCGTCGCCCGCCTGCAAAACGTCACGCTGCATTATGGCAAAACGCTGGCGATTGATGATGTCACGCTGGACATTCCCGCAGGTCGCATGGTGGGGTTGATCGGGCCGGACGGTGTGGGCAAATCCAGTTTGCTGTCGCTGATCGCCGGTTCGCGCGCGGTGCAGGGCGGTCATGTGGAAGCGCTGGGCGGCGACATGGCGGATCGACATCATCGCGGGCGCGTGTGTCCGCGCATTTCCTACATGCCGCAAGGCTTGGGCAAAAATCTCTATGCCACCTTGTCGGTGGAAGAAAACCTGCAATTCTTCGCGCGCCTGTTCGGGCATGACGCCGCCGAGCGTCGCCGTCGCATTGATGAACTCACAGCCAGCACCGGCCTCAACGAATTTCTGGATCGGCCTGCCGGTAAATTGTCGGGCGGCATGAAGCAGAAGCTGGGGCTGTGCTGCGCGTTGATTCACGATCCCGATCTGCTGATTCTGGATGAGCCTACCACCGGCGTTGATCCGCTGGCGCGCGCGCAGTTCTGGGCCTTGATCGACCGCATTCGCCAGCAGCGTCCGCACCTGAGCGTGATGGTGGCGACGGCTTACATGGATGAAGCGCAGGGCTTTGACTGGCTCGTCGTGATGGATGCGGGCAAGGTGCGCGCGACCGGCGCACCGGCGGAATTGCTGGCGCGCACCAACAGTCAATCGCTGGAAGATGCGTTTATTGCCTTGCTGCCGGAAGACAAAAAACGCGGCTACGCGCCGGTCATCATTCCGCCGTTGCCTGCGGGCGGAGAGGATGACATCGCCATCGAGGCGCAGGGATTGACGATGCGTTTTGGCGATTTCACTGCGGTGCAGAACGTGAGCTTCCGCATCCGGCGTGGCGAGATTTTCGGTTTTCTGGGCAGCAACGGTTGCGGCAAATCGACCACGATGAAAATGCTCACCGGCTTGTTGCCCGCAAGCGAAGGCCGTGCCTGGTTGTTTGGCCACGAAGTCGATCCGCGCGACATGGCGACGCGCAAGCGCGTGGGCTACATGTCGCAGGCGTTTTCGCTCTACGGCGAACTGACCGTGCGGCAGAATCTGGTGCTGCACGCGCGGCTGTTCCATGTGCCCGCCGCCGAGATCGATGGTCGCGTGCGGGAAATGTCCGAGCGTTTCGAGTTGCTGCAAGTGCAGAATGAATTGCCGGAATCGCTGCCGTTGGGGATACGCCAGCGTTTGTCGCTGGCGGTGGCGAGGGTGCACAAGCCGGAGCTTTTGATTCTGGACGAACCGACCTCCGGCGTCGATCCCATCGCGCGCGATGCGTTTTGGCGTTTGCTGGTGGAATTGTCGCGGCGCGACCGCGTGACGATTTTCATTTCCACGCACTTCATGAACGAAGCGCAGCGATGTGATCGCATGTCGATGATGAATGCGGGGCATGTGCTGGACAGCGATACCCCGGCGAATCTGGTTGCCAAACGCGGCGCGGCGACGCTGGAGGAGGCGTTTATCGGGTATCTGCTGGAGGCGGAGGGGGAGGTGGTGTTGGCGGAAGGGGAGGATGATGGTGAGAAGCTGCCAGATACCCATCCCCACCCTAGCCCTCCCCTTGAAGGGGAGGGAATATCTGCGCTTCGTTTCTCCGTCCCCTCCCCTTCAAGGGGAGGGCTAGGGTGGGGATGGGTGTCCAGCAATCAATACACCTCCCGCTTCTCCCTCCCCCGCCTCCTAAGCTACGCCTGGCGCGAAACCCTCGAAGTCCGGCGCGACCCCGTTCGCGCGACGATGGCGCTTGGCGGTTCGCTGATTCTGATGCTGGTCATGGGCTTCGGCATTGGCACGGACGTAAATGATCTGAGCTATGCCGTGCTGGATCGCGACCAGAGCACCTTGAGCCAGGGGTATCAACTGGACATATCGGGGTCGGCGTATTTCCGGGAGCGTCCGCCGCTGGCGAATTATGACGAGATGGATTTGCGCATGCGCCGAGGCGAGCTGGCGCTGGCAATCGAAATTCCGCCGGGCTTTGGTCGCGACGTGTTGCGCGGCAAGCCGGTGGCGGTCGGTGCCTGGTTCGATGGCGCGATGCCGCAGCGCGCGGAAACGGTGCAAGGCTATCTGCAAGGTTTGCATCAGCACTGGCTCACCGATCAGGCGCGTCGGCGCGCGGGCGCGTCGGGCGTGTCGCCGGTGTCGGTGGAAAGCCGCTTCCGCTACAACCCCGACGTAGCCAGTCTGCCCGCGATGGTGCCAGCGGTGATTCCGCTGCTGTTGCTGATGTTTCCGGCGATGCTCACCGCGCTGGCGGTGGTGCGCGAAAAAGAAATGGGCTCGATCATCAATCTGTACGTCACGCCCGCGACCCGCACGGAATTCATGCTCGGCAAGCAACTGCCTTACGTCGGGTTGGCGATGGTTAATTTTCTGCTGATGACGCTGATGGCGATTACGCTGTTTGGCGTGCCGGTCAAAGGCAGTTTTCTCACGCTGGCGCTGGCGGCGCTGATTTTTTGCTTTGCCGCGACGGGCATGGGGCTGGTGGCGTCGGCAGTCACCAAGAGCCAGATTGCCGCGCTGTTTTTCGCCATGATCGGCACAATACTGCCCGCCACGCAGTTCGCGGGCATGATCGATCCCGTGTCCTCGCTGCAAGGTGCGGGGCGCGTCATCGGCGAGATTTATCCGGCCAGCCACATGCTCACCATCAGCCGCGGCGTATTCAACAAGGCGCTCGGCTTTGACGATCTCACCGGCTCGTTGTGGCCGCTGGCGTTGTCGGTGCCGGTGATTTTGGGATTTGCGATTTTGATGTTGAAGAAGCAGGAGAAGTAGGTTGCTGGTGAGCGTAGCGAACCGCAACGAAACAAACGGATGCGCCGTTGCGGTTCGCCTTTGGCTCACCAGCAACCTACATGATGAAATGACATGAAACAAAAACTCGAAAACATCTATCGTCTCGGCATCAAGGAGCTGTGGAGCTTGTGGCGCGATCCGGTCATGCTGGTGCTGATTGTGTTCGCCTTCACGTTTTCCATCTATGCCGCTTCCACGGCGATGCCGGAGACCTTGCAGAATGCGCCGCTGGCGATTGTGGATGAGGATCAGTCGCAGCTTTCCAATCGCATTGCTTCGGCTTTTTATCCGCCGTCGTTTGGAAAGCCGCTGATGATTTCCAGCGATCAGATGGATGCGGGCATGGACGCGGGCATTTACACTTTCGTGCTGGTCATTCCATCGCGCTTTCAGCAGGATGTGCTGGCCGGACGCAGCGCGCAGATTCAACTCAACACCGACGCCACGCGCATGTCGCAAGCCTTCACCGGCAGCGGTTACATCCAGCAGATCGTGATGGGCGAAATCAACGAATTCGTGAACCGTTACCGGCAAAACGCGACGCTTCCGGTCGATCTCGAAGTGCGCGCGCGTTTCAATCCGGCGCTGAACAAATCCTGGTTCGGCAGCCTGACGCAGATCATCAACCAGATCACCATGCTGTCCATCATCATCACCGGCGCGGCGCTGATCCGCGAACGCGAACACGGCACGGTCGAACACCTGCTGGTGATGCCGGTCACGCCCGCTGAAATCATGCTGGCGAAAGTGTGGGCGATGGGGCTGGTCGTGCTGTTCGCCGCGACCGTCTCACTCAAGCTCGTCGTGCAAGGCTTGCTGCAAGTGCCGGTCGCCGGTTCGATTCCCTTGTTCCTCACCGGCGCGTCCTTGCTGCTGTTCGCCACCACTTCGATGGGCATTTTCCTGGCCACCATCGCGCGTTCCATGCCGCAATTCGGCATGCTGGTGGTGCTGGTGATGATGCCGCTGCAACTGCTTTCCGGCGGCGCTACGCCGCGCGAGAGCATGCCGGAATGGGTGCAGGACGCAATGCTGATCGCGCCCACCACGCATTTTGTCGAGCTGGGTCAGGCGATCCTGTTTCGCGGCGCGGGGCTTGATGTGGTCTGGACATCGTTTCTCTGGCTGCTGGGAATAGGCACGGTGTTTTTCTTTTTCTCGCTGCGGCGGTTCAGGAAAACCATTGCCCAAATGGCGTGAGCCGTGCCTGGTCAAATGCAATGGCGTGATTGGAAGCTGGTAACATATCCGCAAGTATGTCATAGGAGCGCACAGGCAGATGGATGCAGCACCCCAGGAAACCCCGCAAAGCCGCCCCAAGCGGCGCATTTCAACTCCCGTTCTTGTCGTGATGCTGGCGGCGCTGGCCGCAGGCGGCTGGTATTGGTATTCGAGCAAAGCGCCGGTCAGCGGCACGGGCGGCGGCGCGGTTCAAATTGTCAGCGGCGCGGTTGCGACAGCCGATGTTGCGGTGCGCTTTTCCGCCAGCGGACAGGTGACACCGTTGCAGACGGTCGATATTTACGCGCAGAACGCCGCCACGATACGCACGGTGCACATCAAGGAAGGTCAGTTCGTGAAGCAGGGCGACAAGCTCTTTACCCTGGACACGCGCACGGAGGACGCCAATCTGGGGCGGGCGCAGGCGCAGGTGGAAAAGGATCGCGCCGATCTCGCCAATGCCGAACGCAATCTGGAGCGTCAGACCGCGCTGTTCAAGCAGGAATACATCTCCCGCGCCGAACTCGATACGGCGCAAAACACGGTGGACGGTTTGCGCAACCAGTTGGCGGCGGATCAGGCGACGCTGGCGGCAAGCCGCGTTTCGCGCAGTTTCGACGACATCACCGCGCCGATACCGGGGCGCACCGGCGCGATTGCGGTGTATCCGGGCAGCCTCGCGCAGCCGGGCGCTCAGGTGTTGGTGAACATCGCGCAGATTGATCCGGTCAATGTCGCGTTCACCTTGCCGGAACAGCAATTCAGCGAAGTGCATCAAGCGTTTTTGCGCGGCAAAGTGCGGGTCAGCGCGCAGCCCGATGCGTCCGGTCAAGCGCCGATGGAAGGCTATCTGACCTTCGTGGACAACACGGTGGACAGCGCCAGCGGCAGCATTCGCTTGAAGGCCGAATTTTCCAATCCCGATCATCGCTTGTGGCCGGGCATGTTCGTCACGGTGACGCTGGATCCCAGTCTCCTCAAGGATGCGCTGACAGTGCCGGTGCAGGCGGTGCAGACCGGACCGGACAAAAAATTCATTTACACGATAGGCGCGGACAACAAAGTGAGCAGCGCGCCGATTACGGTGCGGCTGATTCAGGATGGCGTGGCCGTGATCGACGGCGTTGCCGCCGGAACGAAAATCGTGGTGGAAGGCGCGCAGAATTTGCGGCCTGGCAGTGTGGTGGCGGAGCAGGGGAAGGGGCGGTGAGTTTCGTTTTTGAGCGTCCCTTGCTTTAACCTGACCCCTCACCCTAACCCTCTCCCCGCAAGCGGGGAGAGGGGAAATAGTTCCCTCTCCCCATTTATGGGGAGAGGGTTAGGGTGAGGGGCAGAATTTCCATGAAAAAAAACAGGCAATGAATCTTTCCGAGTTGTGCATACGCCGTCCCGTCATGACGGTGCTGCTTTCCCTGTCGGCGGTGCTGGCGGGGATTGTGGCTTACAGCGACATTCCCATCGCCGCGCTGCCGAGTTACGACACGCCGACCATTTCGGTTTCGGCATCCTTGCCGGGCGCGAGTCCCGAAACGATGGCGTCATCGGTCGCCACGCCGTTGGAGCGGCAGTTTTCCACCATCTCCGGCGTGAACACCATCAGTTCAAGCAGCACGCTCGGCAGCACGCAGATCACGCTCGAATTTGACGAGAGCCGCAACATGGACAGCGCGTCCATCGACGTGCAGGCGGCGCTGCTGCGGGCGCAGCGGTCGTTGCCGATCGAGATGACCACGCCGCCGTCGTATCGCAAGATCAATCCTGCCGACGCGCCCATCGTGTTCCTGTCGCTGACCTCGCCGTCGATGTCGATGGCGGATCTCGACAGCTTCGCGGAAAACCTGATCTCGCCGACGCTTTCCACCTTGCCGGGCGTGGCGGAAGTCAGCATCAACGGTCAGCAAAAATACGCGGTGCGCATCCGCGTCAATCCTGAGGCGCTGGCGTCGCGCAATCTCACCATCGACGACATTTCTTCCGCGCTGAACAGCGCCAACGCCAATTCGCCGGTCGGCACGCTGGACGGCGCGCGGCAGACGCTCGTCATCCAGGCCAACAAGCAGCTTTCCAATGCAGCCGCATTTTCCAATCTGGTGGTCGCCACGTCGCCCACCGGCGCCCCTGTCCGCTTGTCCGATGTCGCCTCGGTGGCGGACAGCGTGCAATCGGTGAAATCGGCAAGCTGGTTGAACGGCGAACGCGCCATCACGCTGGCGGTGCAGCGTCAGCCGGGAACGAATACGGTGGAAGCGGTGGACAGGATACGCGCGGCGATGCCCAATCTCATCGCGCAGATGCCGGACTCGGTGGAGCTCAAGCTGCGCAATGACCGTTCCGCGTCGATCCGTGACGCCATTCACGATGTAAAAATCACGCTGGCGATCACCGTCGCGCTGGTGGTGATGGTGATTTTCCTGTTCCTGCGAAAATCCACCGCCACGCTGATTCCAGCTTTGTCGCTGCCGATTTCGCTGCTCTGCACCGTGGCGCTGATGGGGCCGCTGGGCTACACGCTGGACAACATTTCGCTGCTGGCGATCACGCTGGCGGTCGGTCTGGTGGTGGACGACGCCATCGTGATGCTGGAAAACATCGTGCGTCACATCGAAGACGGGATGCAGCCGTTCAAGGCCGCGCTGCAAGGCTCGAAGGAAATGGGTTTCACCATCATGTCGATTTCAATTTCGCTGGTGGCGGTGTTCATTCCGATCTTTTTCATGCCCGGCGTGATCGGTTTGCTGTTCCACGAATTTGCCGCCGTGGTCAGCATTGCGGTGATGGTTTCCGCCGTAGTTTCGCTGACGCTGATTCCGATGATGTGCAGCCGCCACCTCGCCGCGCACGAGGAGCCGGGGCTGGGAATGCGCATGACGGAATGGTTCGAGCGCGGTTTCAAACGCCTGCTGGCGGCCTATGAGCGCGCGCTCGATGTGGCGCTGCTGCACCGGCGCATCGTGCTGGGCGTTGCCATCGGCACGCTGGTTGCCACGGTGGCGCTGGTGACGTTTTTGCCCAAGGGATTTTTTCCGGAGGAGGACATCGGGCAAGCGGTCATCACCGTCGAAGCGGCGGAGGACATTTCCTTTCCCGCGATGGTCGATCTCCTGAAGCGCACCAGTGACGTGATTCGCGCCAATGAAGCGGTGGACACTTTGATCATGAGCGCGGGCACCGGCAACACCGCGCGCATGTTCATGAACCTGAAACCGGCCAGCCAGCGATTGCCGATGCCCAAGGTGGTTGAGCAATTACGCGGCGCGGTGCGGGAGATTCCCGGCGTCAACGTGTTCATCACGCCGACGCAAAATTTGCGGCTGGGCGGACGCATCAGCAAGAGCCGTTATCAGTATGTGATGCGCAGCGTGCAAGCGGATGAACTGCGCGACGCCGCCGACAAGATGATGGCGCAGATGAAACAGGATCAGCTTTTCCGCGATGTCACCAGCGACTCGCAGATGAAAGGCTTGCAGGTGCGTCTCAACATCAACCGCGACAAGGCCAATCTGCTCGGCATTGAAATTTCGGACATCCGCTCCGCGCTGTACAGCGCGTTTGGCGAGCGTCAGGTTTCCACGATCTACACGCCGAGCGACAGCTACGCGGTGATTCTGCAAGTCGTGCCGGAAATGAGCGCCGACGAAACCGCATTCGGAAAAGTGTATGTGCGCGCCCGTAGCGGCGAACTGGTATCGCTGACCAGCCTCGGCACGGTCGAGCGCGAAATCGGCCCGGTGTCGATCAACCACACCGGCCAACTCAACGCGGTGACGGTGGCATTCAATCTCGCGCCCAATGTGTCGCTGGGCGAAGCGTCGAAACGCATCGAACAATACCGCAAGGATTTGCGCATCCCCGACAACATTCTCGCCAGCTACGGCGGCGACGCGGCGGCGTTTCAGTCGTCGCAATCCAGTCAGGTGGTGCTGATTCTGGTCGCGCTGGCGGTGATCTATGTGCTGCTCGGCGTGCTGTACGAAAGCTACATCCACCCCATCACCATTTTGTCCGGCCTGCCGTCGGCGGCGGTCGGCGCGTTGCTCATGCTGTGGCTGTTCGGCATGGAACTGTCGATCATCGCCATGATCGGGATTCTGATGCTGATCGGCATCGTCAAAAAGAACGCCATCATGATGATCGACTTCGCGCTGAATGCGGAACGCAACGAAGGCATGAATTCGCACGACGCCATTCGCACCGCCTGCCTGCTGCGCTTCCGCCCGATCATGATGACGACCTCAGCGGCGCTGATGGGCGCATTGCCGATTGCGCTGGGTCTGGGCGCAGGCGCGGAATTGCGTCAACCGCTGGGGATCGCCGTGGTCGGCGGCTTGCTGTTTTCGCAGGTGGTGACGCTGTTCATCACGCCGGTGATTTATCTGTATCTGGATAAATTTTCGGGAAGCGGACCGATTCAGGGGGAATTGGCAACGTAGGTTTTACTCCGTCATTCCAGCGCAAGCTGGAATCCAGTGGGT